>JAJRWP010000031.1 GCA_021545645.1 Zetaproteobacteria bacterium
ACCTTGGCCGCCTCGATTGCCGAAGAAAAAGAAAGTATCGAGGATGTGATTGAGCCGTTTTTATTGCAGGAAGGCCTCATCAACCGTACCCCGCGCGGACGCATCGCCACACCGCTGGCCTACGCCCATTTGAAACGCGAATTGCCGGGCGATGGCAGTCAGGGAACGCTTTTGTGATTGCAACTGCCCATGCCCCGCATCACTTTCCGCTGCGCATTTATTACGAAGACACCGATCACGGTGGTGTCGTGTATTACGCCAATTATCTGAAATATATGGAACGCGCACGCACCGAATTCATGCGCGATTGCGGCATTGAACTTGATCAGTTGCAGCGCAATGCCGGGATTTTGTTTGCAGTCAGCGAAGCGCATGTACACTATCGCCGCCCGGCGCAATTTAACGATGCCCTTGATGTGCAATCCGTGCTCGTGCATGCCCGTGGTGCGCGGCTGGCCTTTCATCAATCGGTACTGCGCGGAGACGAATTGCTCGTTGAAGCGGAAATCCGCATGGCCTGTATGGCGGTTGGCGGGCGGGCGCAGCGCATACCAAAAGCGGTTCTGGATAAGGTTTTGCCGCTGATACAGAAAAAACGCAACACATATATAGGTGAAACTGAGAAAAATTTAACCATACGGAGCAACAAATGAATGCCGATCTATCCATCTGGAGCCTGATACTGAATGCCAGCATCGTTGTGCAGGGCGTATTGGTGTTGTTATTGTGTTTATCGTTGATGTCGTGGGCGGTTGTGTTTAACAAATGGCGTTTATACAGCAAAAACCGCCGCGATGCCGAAGCTTTTTCCGCTGCATTCTGGGGCGGCAAGGATATGGATACGGTTTTGGCCAGCATCCCACAGCGCTACCCGAATAGCGCGCTGCCGAATATTTTTCAGGCCGGCTATCGCGAATTCATGCGCCACAAACGCGATGCCTCCAATGCCAATAGCAGTGGAAAAATCACCGCTGGCGGCGGTTTAGAAGGCATCCGCCGCGCACTCGATGCGGCACTTTCCCGCGAATTGGAGCGCATGGCCCGGCATCTGGCATTTCTTGCTACCGTCGGCTCCACCTCCCCCTTTATCGGTCTGTTCGGCACGGTATGGGGAATCATGAATGCCTTCCAGAATATCGCGTTAAGCAAAAACACATCGCTAATTGCCGTCGCCCCGGGTATTGCCGAAGCACTGGTCGCCACCGCCTTCGGCTTGGTCGCCGCCATTCCTGCCGTGGTCGCCTACAACAAATTCACCTCCGATTTGAAGCGTTCGGCAGCGAGTATGGAGCAATTTTCCTCCGAATTTCTGAATATTCTGTCGCGCCATATCAAGGCTTAAGGGGAAAAACACATGTGGGCCGGTAGCAGCAAATGGGACAAAGACACCGAACCGATGGGCGAAATCAACGTCACACCGCTGGTTGATGTGATGTTGGTGCTGTTGATTATTTTTATGGTCACCGCACCGATGTTAACGCAAGGGGTGGATGTCGATTTGCCCGATGCAGCTTCGCCGCCGATGCAGCAGAATGTCGAGCCGCTGATCGTCAGCATCCGCAAAAACGGCACGATTTACCTGCAAAAGAAGAAAATTACGCTGAAACAACTGGCTCCGCGTATTAAAGCTATTCGCGAACACAAGAAAAAACTGCCTGTATTCATTCGCGGCGATGCCAAAACCCCCTACGAAGACATCGCCAGAGTGATGAGCGCACTGGCTTCGGCGAATATCGAGAAGGTTGGTCTTGTCACAGAGCCTCGCCGCTAAACGCAACAGCATCAACAGCGCTGGACAAGACAGCGCAAGCCTGCAAACACTGGATATTCTGTTTGCGGTCTGCATGCATGTGCTTATCGTGGCCGCAGTGCTGATACTCAGCCTGTGGCACAAACCTGTCGAATTTCATCCGCAAAGTGTGCAAGTAAGCATAATTTCGGCACAACAACTGAAAAAAATGCAACATCGCGCCCACCCGCCGGCCAAAGTGCATAAAAAGAAGAAGGTGGTGAAAGCCAAACCTAAGCCCCGCGCGAAAGCGAAAGTAAAGCCAAAGGCAAAGAAACCGGTGTTGAAACTGGCCAAACCCAAAGCGAAAGCCAAGACGCGCCCGAAAGTCGATCCGAATTTCGACCCGTTCAAACCGATGGCTTCATCTTCCGATGTAAAATCGTCGAGCACACGAAAAAACAGCCATGCAGCGGATATATTTTCCGGTCAGCTTTCCAAACAGGAAATCAATCGCTACATCGCGCTGATTCAGGATGCCGTTCAGCGCCACTGGAAAGTGGCCAATGTTGGCCGTGATGTGCGCGATCCGCTGGTTGAAATGGTTCTCAACCCCGGCGGCAGCGTAAAAAGTGTGCGGGTGATCGAATCGTCCGGCAATGCCGCCCTCGATGCCTCGCTGGTTCGCGCCATTCAGGCGGCCAGTCCGTTTCAGGTTCCTGTCAAACAGTTTGAATTGTTCCGCAGTAACCGCATTCGTTTCAGGCCGCTGCGTTAGCATCAGCAAGGCACAAGCATCGTTATTGCATCACCGGAGGTGAAATAGATGAAAATCGATTTTTATTTTGATTTTATCAGCCCGTTTAGCTATTTGGCGGCAATGAAAATCGGCGAATTCAAGAAAATCCACGGCCTGCACATTCAATGGATGCCGATTAACCTGCCATCGCTAATCAGCATGAGCGACAACACCCCGCCGGTGCGTATTCCCAACAAAGCACGCTATTTGGTGCGTGAATTGAAACGAAAAGCAAAGAAAATGGCCCTACCGCTTAAGCTTATTCGGCCCGGAACATTCGATAGCCGCGAGGCGATGTATATTGCCTGCGCGCTGAATGAAACAGATAGAGAACACTTTTGCCTAGCGGTTTTTAGAACCCTGTGGTCGGGTGAGGTGGATGTCGGCAAGGCGGACTGGTTGCAAGAAATCATCCTTAAAGAAAAACTCCCTGAGCAATGGCTGGCATACGATGCCGAAACAGCAAAAAGCATGCTGCGCACAAATACAGAGCATGCTTTTGCCGCTGGCGCTTTCGGCGCACCGAGTTTTGTCTTGCACAAGGGACAACGCAGGGAGTTGTTTTTCGGCGTCGATCATATGCATGAGCTTGCCGCAGCCTGCACGGAAAAAAACGACGGCTAGAATCTTCGCACACAGCAGGTGCCAAGCGCATGGCTTTTCTGTTAGCTTAGCGGATATGGGTAAAGTATTAGAATCGTTTACATATATTGAAAATCCATCAATGCTGAAAACAGCTTGTGCAGAGCTGGAAAAGGCGTCCGTACTCTGTGTGGATACCGAATTTCACCGTGAATCGACCTATTACGCCGAATTTGCGCTGATTCAAATCGCCTCGCGCGATGTCTGCTATCTGATCGACCCGCTGGCCATTGATGATCTCACCCCGCTGTGGGATGTGATTCTCAATCCGGACATCCTCAAGGTCTTTCATGCCGCCCGTCAGGACGTGGAAATTATTGTCAACAAAACCGGCAAGCTTCCCCTGCCCCTGTTCGACACACAAGTTGCCGCAGCGCTGCTCGGCTTCGGTCTGCAAGTCGGTTTCGGCAACTTGGTACAAAAAGTGACAAGCAAAGCCTTACCGAAAGCCGAATCCTTCACCAACTGGCTAAAACGCCCGCTCACCGAATCGCAATTGACCTACGCTGCCGATGATGTGATTTATCTGATGCCGGTTTATCAGCATCTTGCCGAACGCCTGCAAGCCACGGCACGCACCGAATGGCTGGATGAAGAGCAAGAAGTCTTGTGCGCAGCAGAGACGTACGCCAACGATCCCGAACAAATATTTTGGCGCGTTAAAGGTTCGAACCGTCTGCGACCACGGCAAATGGCTGTTTTGCGCGAGCTTGCAGCTTGGCGCGAGCGCGCCGCACAACAACGCGATTTACCGCGCCGCAGACTGATTCAGGATGAACCGTTGTTGGCGCTGGCCCGCAAAACGCAGCTCGACGAAGAGCAAATGGCGCATATTCGCGGTCTGAACAACGGTGTCGTGCGCCGTTTCGGTAGCGAAATTCTTGCAGCATGGCAGCGCGGGCAGGATTGCGACAAGGAAAATTGGCCGCAAGTATCGAGAAGCCCGCAATACAGCGAAGGCACGGAAATGCGTTTGGAATTATTGATGACACTGGTGCGCTTGCGTGCCGAAAAAGTGGAAATCGCCGCCAATATTCTGGCCAGCCGCAGCGAAGTCGCCGCACTGGCTTCGTGGGCCAATCATGGCAATGGGAACGGCAACAAAACCGATTGGGACTCGCCGCCCAAAAATCACTGCATGCGCGGCTGGCGGAAAAAACTGATTGGCGACGATTTATTGCGCATGTTACGCGGCGAATTGTGTCTGCGCCTAGACCCGCAGACTCACATGCCGATTGTCGATAAGCCTGCATCCTCGCGTACAGATTAAGACCATGAAATTTTCATTCAGCATGGATGCATTGGACGCCGCAGGCGCAAAAGCATGGCGTCTGCAAGATGATATGCAGCACTGGCGGAGCTGCATATACGCCGAGCCGATGCAGGAGAAGGATGCGCGCTTTGCCGATCCGGCTGCCGCCGAAGCCTTAAATGGTCGGCGCATGAAATCCGATAAACAGCTCGGACTGGTTACCCGCGATAAACCCGGTGCTTTCGATTTTCTGATGCGCGGTATTTTTGCACATGCCGTTTTGCACCGCTTCTCGCCCGCACCGATTCCCGATAAACAGCAAATGATAGATACCATCGCCGCGCTGGAAGCAGGTACACCGTGGCTGCTGTATCTTGATGTGACCGGTCATTTCCGGGCGCTGAATACCACCGACGAACACATTATCGGCAATCTGCGCATCGCTGTGCGCGGTGAAATCGCTTCGGCTGAGGCCTATGTCGGCATTCAGGCCGCCGAAAACGAAGCGATGATGGCTTTGCACTACCGTCAGTTCCTCGGCGGCTGGCTGGAGCATCTGCGCAGCGGCAATATGGCTGTATTTGTCCCCGATGCCGAGAAAACGGAACAGGAAAACGATTATATTCCGAAAATACGCGATTGGCAGCACGAATGAGGCTCATCAACTGCAACGTCAACGGCATTCGCTCGGCGACCAACAAGGGTTTTTGGGAATGGTTTGCAGCACAGGATGCGGATGTGCTTTGCTTGCAGGAATTAAAGGCGCATGCGCATCAGATTCCCGATGCCGCCCAACCCGACGGCTACCATTGCCATTATCATTTCGCACAAAAACCCGGATATGCCGGCGTCGCTTTGTATTCGCGGCAACAACCGGATGCCGTGTTTGTCGGTCTCGGCGCAGTGGATACGGATGTCGATTGGCAGGATATGGATTTCGAAGGACGTTTCGTGCAAGCCGATTTCGGTAATTTATCGATTATCAGCGTGTATTTTCCTTCCGGTTCCAGTTCGGCGCTGCGGCAGGCGGTGAAAATGAGCTTTTTGGCGCGTTTTTTGCCGTTGATGCAACGTTTGCAGGCTGCCGGACGCGAAATTATCGTCTGCGGCGACATGAATATCGCGCATCAGCGCATTGATTTGAAAAACTGGCGCGGCAATCAGAAAAATTCCGGTTTTTTGCCCGAAGAACGGGCTTGGTTCAGCGCCTGGCTGGACAGTGGTTTTGTTGATGTGTTTCGTCATCTCAAGCCGCAAAGCGAGACTTACAGTTGGTGGTCGAATCGTGGCCGGGCAAGGGATAACGATGTCGGTTGGCGTATTGATTATCATGTTTGCAGCGAAAATATAGCGGCCAAAGCCATTTCGGCATCGGTACATGACCGGCATCAGCGTTTTTCCGATCACGCACCGCTGATTGCCGATTTTTCCGACCTTTCCTAAGCCCTACCGAACTTTTATCAGCCTACTTGCGCTTTTTCGTTGTCTTGCTGCAAGCCTTGCAATGATAAATCGCTGCAATCGAAGAGCGCCCGCGCTTGCCCAGCTTGGCCAAGGTTAGCGAACCGCCCCACACGCAACCGGAATCCAAACCCAACACATGCGGCTGATCCAGCACCAAGCCTTTGGCCGCCCAATGCCCGTAAACAACCCGGCAATCGCGCTGCCAAGCAAGGCGTTTGAAGGAAAACCACGGTTTTTCGCGCCTGCTGCGCACCTCGCCCGAACGCACCTTCCAGTTGAAATGCCCGGTATTGGTGCAATAGCGGGCGCGCGTCAATACAGCAGCCGAAAAAATCAGGCGATGCGCATCGCCTTTGCGCGGATCGCGCTCCGGAAACGCTGTATGATGCAATTTAAGGCAGAATTTCTTCCACTTTTTACCCTGAAGCTTGGCTTCGACCTTGCGCGCGCGTTTTTTTGCCTTTTTCAGCGTCCACTCCGGGTGCAAACCGGCATGCACCATCGCCCAGCCGAGTTTTTTATCGTGATGCAACAGCGGTTTCTGGCGTAGCCATTCAATCAGCTCATCGCAATCCGGCGCATCAAGCACATCGCTCAACGAATCGCGGGCGTACCGTTTGCCCCCGGCGGCCAGTTCCAGAAGATGCAAATCGTGATTGCCCAACACACACACGCAGGCATCGCCCAAGCCTTTCAGAAAACGCAGTGTTTCCAACGATTTCGGCCCACGATTCACCAAATCGCCGACGCACCACAGCACATCGTGCCGCACATCGAAGCGCACCTGTTGAAGTAATTTTTTCAGCGCCTTCAAGCAGCCCTGAATATCCCCTACCGCATACACAGCCATCAACGAACCATAGCGGTAAAACGCCTGCCGCGCACTTCTCCTCAAGTATTTGTGCATGGAATGCTAATTTTGACTTTCCGCTAAATCCCGCCTACATTCACAGTTAAGGGCGGTGGAAATTCATCTTTTAACCCTGAATATGCAATATTGAGGAACTTTATTCCACCTATAGGAGCTAATAATGAGGAATTTTGATTACTCCTATTCGGTTAGTTAGGCATAAAGGAACAGTATGTCAGGTGACATATACTTACGAACCATTTTGCAAAAATATGCTGTGAATGTCTCTGGCGCAGAAGCAGCAGGTAATTCAATTTATCCCGTTATTCAGAGGTGGGGAAATAACTATCTTGTAAAAACTGAATTTTCAGGTTCACTTGCAAAGGGTACAGGAATTAGTATTGGGACTGATGCGGATATTTTCATATCTGTTTCTTCATCTACTCCGGGGACTTTGGGTGATCTATACGGGACTTTATATAATGCAGTTACCCAAGCTGGCTATACAGGCAGAAAACAAAATGTTTCTATTGGCACTACAGTAAACGGTTACAAAATTGACTTGGTTCTTGGTCGAAGGCAGTAGCAATATGGCAACGATCACAGCCTATATAAAAACCGAACCGGAAGCTGGACCATGACCAATATTAATACACACATTAACCATGTTAAGGGAAGTAATAGAATAGAGGAAATAAGGTTAGCCAAAATATGGAGGCAGCTTCACAGCCTAGATTTTCCTTCATTTTACTTAGAGATGGCTGTCATAGATTCCTTAAGATATTCTACGGTAGGAAATCTATCTAATAATTTTCTAAAAGTTCTTGAGTTTTTTAGCGATAACTTAATTTCAACAAGGTATGTTGATCCAGCAAATACAAACAATATCATTTCTGATGATTTAAATGCTACGCAGAAAGCAGCGATATCAAGTCAGGCAAGAGCGTCGCGAAATCAACAAGCTTGGGGAGGCATAGTTTGGTGACATGAATAAAGCAAGAGAGAAATCAGTAGTTGATGGAAAAAACTTTCTTCGGTCTGCATTTGCAGCCGAACAAGAAGTTCTAAGTGTACAGCTAAAGCTATCTTCTGAATCCATCACCCATGACGGGGTTATGGGTGATGTCAATGAACAGCACTTTATAGAAGCTCTTAGGAAATACCTACCAAATAGATATGCAGTAGATAGCGCAATTGTGATTGATTCAAAAGGGTTAACAAGTGACCAAATAGATATTGTTATCTATGACCCGCAATACACACCAACGCTACTTGATCAACATGATCATCGCTTCATACCCGCAGAATCTGTATATGCCGTTTTCGAAGTAAAACCAACAATAAATAAAGGTTATCTTGAGTATGCTGCCGAGAAAGCCGCGTCCGTCAGAGTCTTAGAACGCACCAGTGTGCCAATAACTCATGTAGGTGGCGAGCCAAGAGTAAAAGATCTATTCCCGATTCTATCCGGTATCATCGCAACCACCATAGATTGGGGTGATGGTTTCTCAAGTGAAGCGTTTCGGCAAAACAACAGTTTGCTGGTTGGTCAGCAAGTATTGGATTGTGGTTTATCAGTAACAGGCGGATGCTTTGATATATTTGAGGGTGATCTGATAATTGGCCCTACTAGCAACTCATTGGCGTACTTTATTTTTAGACTATTACAAAAGCTAAATAGCCTTGGAACTGTTCCGGCAGTTGATTGGAATAAATATGCAACGGTTATGAGTGATCAAGATGCCTAACAAAAACATACACTCGAGCAAAAGGAATCAAGCTGAATTCCAACGCAAAAAAACTATCGGGAAGACGTGAGCTTTAATTCCTTTTCATACAGTAGATAATCATTGCCCTCGGCATCGCGGACGGCTTGTCGGATGTGTTGGGCGGCGACAGGCTGCATGCTGTCGCTGAGTAGGGATTCGTACACGCCTTTGTAGAAATGATCGGGAATGACTTGCACGTGGTAGCGGATATTTATCGCGCCTTCGGGGATGCCTTCGGCGACGAATTCGCGGCGTTCGCCGGGCATTAAGCGGGTATCGCGTTTTTCCTGCCAACCGTTGTTGTAATACACTTCACGGACGATTTCCCATTGCCATGTCTGCAAGGATTTGCCCGCAGCATCCAGTGCCTCGGCGCGAACGATGATTTGCGGCGTAACGTAGGTCGGGAAGGCATGGCCGATCCATGTCGAGGTGATGGCAAACACCGCCTGCCCTGCCCGCTCGGAAAGTTCGAATTTCAGGCCTTTTTTCACCATTTCCGCGTCGTGAATGCCACGAAATTCGTGTTTACGATCCGGCATGTGGCATTGCTGGCAATGCACGCCCTCTTTGGCGAAGCGGCTTTGCTTCCATTCCTCAAGCGTGTTCTCCAGCGGTTTGCCGTTGATAGCCATGGACTGCGGAAACTGATGGCAGGATGCGCAAAACTGCGATGTTTCAAAATCGGCGGTGGCCTGAAAGCCATCGTGTGCCGGGCCACCCACCTCACCGACGGCCCCTGTTCCGCGTTGCGGCGGTCCATGCCGCTGCCAGCCGCGCACATGACAAACCGCACAACTCACACCGCTGTGGCGCAACGGCAGCTTACTTTCCGACTGCCCGGAAGCGACAACACCTGCCGGATGCGCAAGCTTTAATGTAACGGATGCAAACATATCCGCATTGCCGCTATACAACTGCTCGGCAAGCGGTGCATGGCATTGCAGGCAATCGTTCGCGCTCTCAAAACCCATGGCAGCGAATTGCCCGACCAGACCGGAGGAATACGCGGCGGCATGGCGTGTGTTCTTCCAAGCATCGAACTGCTCGGCATGGCATTGGGCGCAGGCTTCAGGACGCAAATCAGTTTCCAGATTCGACCAATCGTGCGGCGCTTTTCCGGCACTGGCGGCAGGCGAATCCCAATAGCCTTCGGGCAGGCCAGAATCGTGACTTGCCGCCAGCAAACCGATACCGGCGAGCAGCACAAGCGCAAATAACAGCAAAGCTTTTTTCATTCCGATAACTATACCCTCATGCCGACGATTTTCTCTACAAACAGCAAAGGGCAGCCGCGCTGCCCTTTGCTTGCTTCTCTGAAATAGCTATTGGCGCTGCTGCTGCCGATATTGCATGCGGTAAGCGCGGTAAAAAGCGGCCATCGCCGTCAATTCCTTGCTGTTTTTCTCGAATTGCTTGCCTTTCATCGGATTGAGCATGCAATAGTTAATCATCTGATCCAAAGTCACCACATCGCCAACCATTTTCACATAATGCGGGAAATTCTGATTCTTATCCAAATGCAGCAGTTCGTGATCGGCATGACAGGATAAACAAGCGACACCGGATGTGCCGAGATTTTCATCGTTCCACATCTTCCTGCCCAGCGCTACGGCTTGCTGGAAATTATCGAAAGCATGCTCGCGGGTCGGTGTATTCTGATTCGCCGAACACGGATTCATTGAGCAAGGGTTCATTGAGCAAGGATTGGCTGATTTTTTCATCGAACAGGGGTTACAAGGATTGGCCGAGCGTTGCATACTGCATGGATTGCACGGATTCATGCTCTTTTTCATACTGCACGGGTTGCACGGGTTCATCGCTTCAGCCGAAGCCGTCATAGTCAATCCGCTTATCGCAATGGCCGCGACAAACAGCATAGGCAATATACGTTTCATCATTCTTTTCCTCCTGAAATTAGCGACGATTTTCCGTCTTCTAAAATGTTCAGTCGGACGCTCTTGCCGTTCCTTACAGTGTGTTGCTAATTGCTGGCGATTTCTTCAAGCAGGCGGAAACCGATCAGAATATGTTTAGGGGCTGACACCTGACTTTTAACGAGTTAAGGTGGTCATGTGTACGTAAAGTATTGTAAGTTAAGCAGAAATAAGCAGTTGGAACTAATGAAATACTTCGTCGCGGGTTCAACGGCCAGGGTGGCCGCAGATTTAGC
>JAJRWP010000032.1 GCA_021545645.1 Zetaproteobacteria bacterium
GCTGATGCAAATCATCGAAAACGGCGTGCTGCAAGGGTTTATGACCGACCGTTATGCGGCCAAACGCCTGAACATCGCACCGGGTGGGCATGCCAGACGCGGTTTGACCGGCGATATCGGCATCGGCGGCTCAAACCTACTGATACAAGCGGGCGAAATGACCCAGGCCGATATGCTGCGCGACATCGGCGACGGTCTGCTAATCAGCGAACTGATTGGCTTCGGCATCAACGGTATCACCGGCGATTATTCGCGCGGCGCATCGGGTTTCCTTATCGAAAATGGCAAAATAAGCCGCCCTGTGCAGGAAATTACCATTGCCGGGAATTTAACGGATATGTTTAGAAATATTCGCCATATCGGCAGCGATCTGACATGGTTTGGTTCCACCGCCGCACCGAGCATCAGTATCGACGGCATGACGATAGCCGGACAAGGGTAAGTAAAATGCAGACATTCACAGACCTATCAGTGAAATCTGTGTTTATCTGTGTCGAACAATTTAGGAGATTGATATGAGCTATGACGTTTACGGCGTGGGCAACGCCATTATGGATTTACAAGTGCAATGCGACGATGCAGTGCTTGATGCTATCGGGGTCGAAAAAGGCATCATGACCCTCAGCGAGGAAGCGCAGCAAAAACATGTATTGGATAAACTGTCCGATCATCCTGTTAATCAGTGCTCCGGCGGCTCGGCAGCCAATACCATTGTCGGTATCGCCGATTTCGGGGGTAAAGCCGCCTACGCCTGCAAGGTCGGCGGCGATGATTTCGGCAAACAATATCTGGATGAAATGCGCCGGCTCGGTATCGCTATTGAGGTGCCTTCTTCGCAAGGACAGACAGGCTCTTGCGTGGTGCTGATTACCCCGGATGCGCAACGCACCATGCTTACCCATCTCGGCGTTTCCGCCAGCCTCGGCCCGGACGACATCAGCGCCTCGGAAATCGGCAAAGCCAAATATGTATATATCGAAGGCTATCTTTTCACCGGCGATTCGACGCGCGATGCCGCCCTCAAGGCCATCGAACTGGCCAAAGCGCAGGGCGTGAAAGTGGCGCTGACCGTTTCCGATCCGTTTTTAATTGATTTGTTCCGTGATCAGTTTATCGAATTGATTGAGGGTCCGGTCGATTTGCTTTTTTGTAACGAACAGGAAGCGCGCGCGCTAACCGGTTTCGACGATCCGGTGGATTGCGCCCACGCCATTCACAAACACACTGAAAACGTGGCCCTGACCCTCGGCGGCAACGGTTCGATTTTGATGCACGAAGGCGAAGTGATTGCCGTGGAAAGCGTGCCTGTACAGGCCGTGGACACCACCGGAGCCGGTGATATGTATGCCGCAGGCGTGCTTTACGGCATCACCAACGGGCTTTCGTGGCAGCAGGCCGGGCATCTCGGCAGCCATGCCGCCGCGCAAATCGTATCGCGTCTTGGTGCGCGCCTGCCGAATAGTTATACGGCAGAAGAAATTCGCGCGCTATTGAGCTAAGATAAAACACATGCACACGATCAAACAAATGCTCGCCGCCAATCAGGCATGGGCGGAAAAAATCATCCGCGACGACCCTGATTATTTCGATCGTGCGGCGCGTATTCAAAAACCCGAATTGCTGTGGATCGGCTGCTCCGATTCGCGGGTCGGCCCGGATCAGTTGATTAACCTGCCGACCGGTTCGATTTTTGTGCATCGCAACATCGGCAATATCTTCGCCACCAACGATTTGAACTGTTTGGCGGTGCTTGAATACGCCCTTGATGAACTGAAGGTACCGAATATCGTCGTCTGCGGACACTACGGCTGTGGCGGCGTGCATGCTTCGTTGTCGCACAGCGGCATTCAACCGGTGGATTTATGGCTGGATCAGATTCGTTTCATCTATCAACGCCATCAGAAAGAACTGGATAAACTGGATGAGAATGGCCGCTGGAAACGGCTGGCCGAACTCAATGTCGAAGCGCAAGTGCATAATATCTGCCGCAACACCATTGTCCGCGAAGCATGGAAACGCGGTCAGAAAGTCAATGTCATCGGCCTGATTTACGATATTCACGACGGCAAGCTCAAGCAACTGGGTCTCGAATTCGATTCACTGAAAGCTTGGGAAGCATGCTACGGCGACAAATAAGCCGCTGTTCAACGTATTGATGGCCGTCGGATAAGTCGAAATGAACCAGCATAATCAAGACAACTACCGCGAGCAGGCACTGAAATTGTTTCCGTGGGTATGCGGGCGCTGCGGACGTGATTTTTCCGGAAAAAAATTGCACGAACTGACCGTGCATCACAAAGACCACAATCACAGCAACAACCCACCGGACGGCAGCAACTGGGAATTACTTTGCATTTATTGCCACGACAACGAACACCAGCGTTTTCTGGAAGCCGATGCACGCGGACCGATAAAACACGAAGAAGAAGCCGCTTCGACCTACAAGGGCTTAGCCGGACTCAAGGATTTGTTAAACAGTCGTTCGACAAAGTAGCCGATCAAACTGCAAAAACCCGCCGCCAAGACACACAATAAAATACTGTGCTTGGCGGCGGGCGCAGCCTTATTCAGAAAACGTCTATTGAATCGCGGCAGGCGCTTTCACCTGCTGCATCAAGTCGTTATTCCATTTTCCATCGACTTTAATCTGTGAAATCGCCCCGAACAGCAAGGCTTCAATCAAGTTATGCGACAAATACACATAGGTTCCCGGTTGTTTGAATGTATAAATAAACGCTCCCGCCGAACCGGCAGCAATCACCCAACTTTCCAAACCCTCTGCTGGCGCATCGGCAAGATTGCCCCGTTCCCACACATAATCGCCATGCCCGCCGATCAAATGCGGATAGGATTGGCGGTTGGCCTGCGAATGGATAAACAATACTGTTTCGCCGACTTTGGCATGCATGGCATTTTTACCGGTTAATGCACCCATTTTGCCGCCGAAAGGAATATGTGTCGGCATCAAGGTTTTCATGACTTTTATATCATCGCCATAAGATGCTGCAGCATTTGAATAGCGCTTGTATTTTCCGTCTTTACCTTTTGGTAAATAATAATCCTGCTCGCCGATGTAATAGGCTCTATCGTATTTAATTTGTTTGCCGTTTTTGTCTTTCAGGCCACCTCTCGGCAAAATCATCACTGCACCGTTCATGCCGTGCACCACATGCCAGGGAATCATTTTTCCGCCCGGCGCACAATGATAAACAAATGTGCCGGGTTTCACGGCTTTCCAGCGCAGCACCACTTCCTGACCCGGCTTCACCTTGCTCAGCGCACCGCCGCCCAAAGCACCGGTTGCCGCATGAAAATCAATATTGTGCGGCAGTTTGCTTGTTTTCGGGTTGACCAGCGTTAATTCGATATAATCACCGACATGGGCAACAATAAGCGGCCCCGGCACGCTGCCGTTGAAGGTAAACGCCCAGATAAAAGCGCCCGGCTCGATTTCGATTTCTTTTTCTTCAATCACCATGCGCACTTGGATGATTTTCGGCTTGCCTGTGGCCACCTGCTCATGCTTGGGCAGCAACGGCGGCGCGACCAATTCTTGAACAACCCTTTGCAGATTGCCGATATTGGCCTGTGTACCGACCGCAAAGCCTTGCAAACCGCCTTCGCCGGCAAAAGCCGTATGATTTAAGCCACTGCTTAATAATAAAACCGCCACGAACAGCATCATTTTCGTTTTCAACTCAATCTCCTTATGTATTTGTATTGGCCCCTTCATAAAGGGGTTCGATTGCAACAAAGCGGGGCCCACAATCAGGGCCCCGTTCCGATATTAGCTAGCGGTTTGCGCCTGCCCGCTTTTTTCGACGGCTGGATGCTTACCAATGGTCAACAAATCCCAGACAAGCAAGACGATGCCTGCTGACGTTATCAGCCCGAAGATCATGCGCCATTGCATACCCTGCACAAACCACGGGTGAATCTGGGCGGCAAAATAGCCCATCCATGTGGAACCGCCGACAGCACGCTCGATGAACGACTGTTCGTAGCCGGAAATCAATAGCGCCACCGTCATGCCGACCACACCAAAATTCAGCAGACCAAGCGCCCATTTCCATTTCCAACCATTGCCCAAGAGGGCCGGACCGAAGCTGCTTTGCCCGCGTACATATTGTGCAGCGATATAGAACATGGCGATAATAATCGTCGCATATGCACCGAAAAATGCCAGATGCCCGTGCGATGCCGACCACTGCGTGCCGTGTGTGTATAAATTAATCTGTGGCAGAGTGTGCATAAAGCCCCATACACCAGCACCGAAGAAATTACCGAACGCATGGGTAATAAACCAAGCCAAGGCCGGATTATTGTTACCCTTGGTATGGCGAACACCCGAGTCGTAAACGGCATGCACCACCATGGCGACCAGCGGAATCGGTTCCAGCGCCGAGAATAGACCACCAATACTGAACCAATACTCCGGCGTGCCAATCCAGAAATAATGATGGCCGATGCCCAAGATTCCGGAACCGAACATCAGGGCCACTTCGATATACAGCCAAGTGGTTACAATCTTGCGGCTGACACCCAGTGTCTTCATCAGGCCCCAAGCCATCAAACAAGCAACCAACACTTCCCATGTTGCTTCCACCCACAGATGAATCACCCACCACCACCAGTACTGATCAACCGAGATATTGGTGGTATAGAACATACCGGCCAGATAAATACCTGCCAAAGCGACGAGGTCCAGCGTTAACACCCCGGCAATACCACTCCATTTGCCTTTGCTGAAGGTTGCTGCAACATTGTAAAAGAAAATCAGCATACAAATAACAATGCCGATGTCGGCCCAACGCGGTGCTTCGATATATTCACGCCCTTCATTAACAAACCAACGCGTGAAATCATCGCCCGGTCCTGTTTGGACGAATAGAAATACCAGCACCACGACTGCCACCGCAGATGTCAGCACCCAGAAGCCGAGGTTGCCCAACTTAAGGCCGACAACTTCGATTTCGCTCTCCTCTTCCAGCAGCCAGTACACCGAACCAATAAAGCCATACAACATCCACACAATCATGGCGTTGATATGCACGGTTCGTGTCACGTTAAAACTAAGCACCCCTTGCAGAAAATCAGGCGCTAGGTATTGAATGCCCGACAACATGCCAAACAGAATCTGGGCCACAAACAAGACGACTGCCACAATGAAATATTTAACGGCCAGTTGCTGGCCACCATTCAAATTCGCGATACTCATTGCTCAGCCCTCCTTGTCGATAACAGTGAAATTGTAGGGAAATCCATTGGTGTCAATGGAAGACATCCATTTCAGAAAGGCAATCACAGCCTTGGCTTCGTCTTCGCTGATATGCAGATCAGGCATGGTGCGCCCGGAACCGAACGAACGTGCATTTTCCTGCGGATGCATCAGAAAATCGATCATCATCTGCTCCCGCTCGCCTTCGGAACTCCAGCCCGGATCAAGCCATGCTTTGGTTAAATCCGGCGCAAAATAAGAACCGTTGCCAAGCAGCGTATGGCAGCCCATGCAATTCCTGCCCTGCGTCACCTTTTTACCGTGCGTGACCAGTGCTTCGGCTTCCTCTTCACTTAAAACCTTGCCGAATAGCGGCGCATCGCCACCAATCACCGGCACTTGAAAATTGCGTTCATCATTGAATTCATAACCAATGTGTTTATTGATGACCGAATAAGCAGGAACCCGCTCGCTACCAACGGAAATCTGCGGCAATGTGTTCAGCGTCAGGGCAATCAGCACAACAAACATAACGCCGGTCACCCATATGGCTGTTTTTTTCCAGAATATCTCACTGGACCACCATGGAATATTACTACTCATATCGCCTCCTTTTGCGAGTTTGATTTCATTGATGTTGCCGGGTCGTCGCCCGATGGATGGAGAACGGGCGGTGATGCATCGTCTTCCGTACCGTGTGTGCCGACACAAAGCCGCCAGATGCCGTGCGGAGCCAGCAGATAACCAACAAGCATGGCCACCACCAACCACCACCAAAAACCATTGAGGTGAGCTGCCGAGCCAAGCGTAAGAACGGATATAAATAGAATGCCGTAAGCGCCGTAGGCTAAAACCATCATCCACGGTTTGGCCTGAAGTCGGGACCATGCAAAAAGCAGCGCGTATAGCGCGCCGGCCATAATCACCATAGCCCCGGAGAAAAATACGATGAAGAAATCTTGTAACTCAACAGGCTCAATCATAACATATATCCTAAATCAATCTTTTGAATTGTAGGCATTATAAACCGTAGCTTTAGAATGGCAATGATTTCTTTACGATGATAAAATCGTGCAAGCAGCGCAAAAGAAGCACCGCCCGACATGCATAAATGGGATTTTACGCGTGTTTTTCTTGGGGTTCTAAGTGATTATTGGAAATTCAGCTTGAGCATCTTGCCACCGGTCTGGTCGGCAAGGGTTTGATAGGCGAAAATAGTACTCGAATCGTGCAAGCCCAGCGGCAAGGTGAAAACCGGCGCAGGAATCGAGTGGTAATGCACAATATCGGTCGGCGGCTCGTCGCCAATCAGCAGATAAGCGCCGGGAATAGCCTCATCTTGAGCAAGCTTGCGAAATGTATGGCCGACGGTCTCATCCGCACCGACAAACGGCGCGTTTTGCATCAGATTATCGAACATCGCCCCCATCGAACCGGTAAATGTGCCAGTTCTCCCATCGGCATACCAACTGACAGCGGAAAGGTGTTTGCCGGAACGAATAGCAATCACCCGCAACACCGGAATCAGAAAAGAGGTCACCCCGTGCATCGAACCGGTGGCATCGACCACCAAATGCAAATCCTTGCCCGGCAGGTCTTTCAGACCACGCACAAACAATTCGAAATCGCGTTTGCCCTTGCCCTTATTCAAACCGATGCTGGCCAACACCTTATCCATCTGCTCTTTCACATCTTTACCGGCCAAGTCGTTCATTTCTTCCTGCAATTGCCGGTTACGCTGCTCGGCTTCGGCCAGCTTCTCCTGCAATTGCTCGATTTCCAGATTGTTTTGTGCCGAACCGCCGCCCTGCAACTGGGCGTTAATCAGAATCAATGCAAACAGGAAAATAAATGCCGCCAACATAAGCAGCGCCATATCGGAAAAAATCTCATAGAAGCTATCCGCAGAAGGTTCGTGCCGCCTTCGCATAGGTAAAATCAGTTCCGGAAACGGGCAAACAAACGATTCAAAAACCCCGGACGCACACTGAATGCATAACGGGCATGGCTAGCGGCAAGCGGATGAATCGCATCTTCCTCGACCATGCCTTTCAGCGCTTTATGCATATTCAGCGCATCTTCGCGCAGGCCGTTCATCTCTTTGCGACTGGCCTGCATGGCGAGATTGAGCATTTCCATGCGCTGATTGAGTTGCACAACACTGGCATCAAGGGCGCGGATATCCCGATCATCGCTGGGTTCCAAATCGGCAGCAGCATAAACCAGATAGGTGCGTACCATCAAATCCTGCAAACCATTCACCGAAGCATCGGTAATCCAAGAAAAAACACGCAACAAAACACCGCCCAGCACCGAGCCCATCAGCGTCGTGTAAAAAGCCACGCCCATGCCGTTCATCGCACTGCGCAAACCATCGACCAGCAATTCCTGATTGATGCCCAACGCCCCCAACGCGCCGTGCAAACCGTTCATGGTGATGGTCATGCCGAGTACCGTGCCGATAAGTCCGAGGGTAATCATCAGATTGCCCAGCAGACCGACAAACTGGCTCAAGCGGTGCTGCGCCGAAAATTCCACATCGACCA
>JAJRWP010000033.1 GCA_021545645.1 Zetaproteobacteria bacterium
GCAGCGCCAGAAGGAAGGCCCAGACTCGCCATCCGAATTTCCTTTCCTTTACCGCTTAAAGCGCGCAGCACCAAGGATGAACCATCGTTGGTATAAAACCAGTCGTCTGCTTCCTCCACACCGCTAATTACAGGCTGTTTGGCTGTCCACGGATCGTTGGGGATTTTGCGTAATACGCCTTTGAGTACCAGATCGGCGAGATTCCCCGATGCCGGATGATAAGCTTCAAGCGCGCCGTAATGCTGGAGCGCATCCTGCAACGATGCTTCAGCCAGCGTCAGTGCGCTTTTTTGCATATGCGAGCGATAAGCTGGAACCGCAACAGCCGTCAGAATCGACACGATCCCTATCGCCACCATGATTTCAATGAGCGTAAATCCCTTTTGAGCGTACATCACAAGCCCTTGGGCGGTTCTTGGATGTTTGCCGCCTCGCTCATCAATTGCCTGAATGTTTTCGCCGCACTGAGAAATTCAGCGTCCGCACTGGCATCTCCGGAAATTCCGCGCGCATCGCCGATATTCAATTTATCATGCTGGATAACATAAACGGATAACAACACAATCAGCCCGACCAACGCCGCTGCCACCCAGTTCCGGGCAGGCGAATGCGCCGCACTATCGGTTACCGGCTGGCCTTCCACCTCGCCCGGCGGCGCAGCAGCATCGCTGCATTGCACGCAACAAGCTCCGCCCTCTCCATCTTCGGCAAAGCATTTTTCGCAACAAGCCTCACCGCAGGCGACACAATAAAATGTCGCGATATTGGCCGGGTGCACACTGCAAAATACCCGCGAAACCGTACCGTCCTCGGCCCTTGTGATCAGGGGATGTCTTTTGGCGGACATGCCTAGTTTATCATGCATATGATTCACCCCTTAAAGCGCAGGAAGCGGATTTCCTTCGATCGGCCGACGAATTTGCAATGTAAATCAGTGCCCGCGCAATTGCAACGCCATCGCAAATTTGCTCTACTTCAGCCTGTTCCGGTCAGGATGACAGGCCGGGAGGAGGCAAAAATTTCCAGCAATGTGATGTTCCCCAGAATCAGAATCATGATTGTCGATAGCATGCCGGATGCAATCGCTTCCCGGATTGCTGACATACAGGCGGCCAACTACGAGGTTCTGACCGCAACAAACAGCAGCGAAGCCATTGATAAGGCGCGTGCTTCGCACCCTGATGTCATCCTCATCGATTCAGAACTGCCGGGTTCGGACAGTTTTGAGCTCATCCAGATACTGAAGGACGATACACAAACACAAAGCATTCCCGTTGTGCTGATATCGCCGCAGCAAGCCGTCAAAGACAGGGAAAAGGGCCTCGCGTGCGGTGTCGAGGATTTTCTCACCAAGCCCGTCGAACCCAACGAACTTGTCGCCCGGGTACATTCGCTGGCAAGAATCGGCAAGCTGGAAACCGAACTTAAACTGCGCACACGGCTGGAGAGCCAGTCCACCGGCCAGCCCGTCCCGCCTGAAAAACAAGCCATCCAAATGATTGCAAGCGACGAGCAGCTCGTATCCGAGCTGAGAGCTGCACTCGCTGGAAGCCGCTATACTGCCATGCATACGCAATCAGCCGATGAAGGGCTGGAAATCCTGAAAACATCGACACCCGACTTGCTGATCGTCGATCTTCGGCTTGCCAATGTGGACACCGATATGGATGGACTCGACCTACTTGAGAAATTAAAGCAGCATAAAAGCAGCGAAGATATTCCTGTACTGATTATTTGCGAGGCCGAAGATGCGCAAAGCAGAATCAAAGGGCTTGATATGGGCGCGGACGACTACCTCATCAAACCCGTCAACCCGCACGAGTTTATCGCCCGGGTCGAGGCTGTATTGCGGCGCAAGGAACGGCAAAAAAAACTCGAATCCAAACTCCAGTTGCTATTCACGCAGTCCATCACCGATGCCCTGACCGGGCTATTCAACCGCAATTACCTGTATATGAACCTCGAAGAACAGCTGCACCATGCGCAACGAGCAGTGGTAACCATGAGGGGATTCCTTTCTGCTTCCATGACCAAGCGATCAATCCGATACCAAGAACAATGAATCCCGCCGCAGTATGGATAGCCATTTTGGTTAAAGCTCCCCAACCATAGGCAGTTCCCACACCAATCAAATAGCCTGTAAAGGCAACAAAGCCAAGTCCTGCCGTGACGGCCCCCAATGCGCTGGTCCAGCTAAGAACCCGAGCGTATTTCGTACAGAAAACAGCAATCAGAGTGGTCACTCCAGTTAGACTGAAGCACAGTGCGGTATTGGGTGCCATGCGGCCGGGATTGGATGTCTTTAGATTAATATAATGCTGCATAAACAACTGATCAATATGCAAATCAACGCTAAAAACATATTCAATCAGGGTGAATATGCCGATCAGTAGCGTCATTGCACCCAAAACCGCAGCGATGCGCGAATAAGCAAAGCTCAGCGCCAGCAGCCCGCCCCCTCCCAGAACGAATCCCAGTGCTGTGTTGTATTGCATGGGAACAAAAGCGGGGTTGACCTGAATCAAATCCGGATTGTGCGTGTACCAGCCGAACAATACAATGGAACCAAGAAGCGCAGCGAGCGTTCCGGCAGTGATGGCCAAATATACAGCCAAGTGTTTCAATCGCAGCATGTTCATCTGAGCCATATATTCATCTGAATATTGTCGTAATTCAATCATTGCCTCCGGATTGTTTCACTTTCTGCAAAAGTACCAACGCTTCCTCGAAATCGTATTGCGCCACGGATTTCTCTATTTTGCGAATCCCGGCGGCAAGCGGTGTGCCCGCAACCTGCGCGGACAACTCCTCCAGCACCTCGGCAGCATCGGTATCGTCATCCTCCAACAACGATTGAAGCCGCGACAGCAACGCATCCACCTGCGCCCCATCCGCAGGCCGGGCATTCGCCGCAGCCGATTCTCCGCCTTCCGCAAGCTGTTCAAGGCCCGCCAAAACAGGCTGAAGCGCAGCCAGAACCGCAGACAAAAGCCTGTCAATTTCAGAAGCTTCCGCACCTTCCTTGCAAGCCATCTCCAAATCCGCCGCCGCAGCCTGAACAGCATGCGCACCGATATTGCCCGACGTGCCTTTCAAGGTGTGCGCACAACGCATCGCAGCACTGCCATCGGCATCCGCAAGCGCTGCCGCAAACTGGGCCGCAAAATCGGCCTGCGAATCGCGGAACTTGACCAGAAGCTTGCGGTACAGCTTCATATTATTCATCGTCGTGCTTAAACCAGCCTTGCTGTCGATGCCGGGAAGCGTATCCGTATCGCTATCCGGCGTGTCAACCGCACGGCCAACATCCCTGTCGGGCGAACCCTGCGCCGGATGGGCTGGCGTCACCCATTTGGCGATCGTGTTGAACATCTCGTTGACATTCAGCGGCTTGGCAATGTGATCGTTCATGCCCGCCTGTAGAGCCTTCTCCTTATCGCCAACCATGGCATTCGCCGTCATCGCGATAATCGGCATATCCCTGAACTGCGCCATCCTGCGTATCGCCTGCGTCGCTTCATAGCCATCCATCACCGGCATCTGGCAATCCATCAGAATGCCGTCAAAATCCGTATCCTCACCAAGAATATCAAGTGCCTTGCGCCCATCCTCTGCCAGCACGACATCCATCCCCGCCTGCCGCAGCAGCTCAAGCGCCAGCTCCTGATTCATCTCATTATCTTCCACCAGCAACACCCTCGCCCCGGCGAGTTTGCGCATCGAATCGTCAACCGTATCGTGCTGCCTGTCCTTGGTCATTTCCACATCGATGCCCTTGCCCAGCGCCTCGCCAATCGCTTCAAGCAAGGTCGAAGGCGTTACCGGCTTGGTCAGCACCGATTTGATGCCGACGCCGCGCGAACGGGCATCGGCAAGCGCTTCCTCGCGGCCATAGGCGGTGACCATAATAACGGCGGGCGCTTTGCTCAGTTCACCCTCCTGCAAACGCTGCACGCATTCGATACCATCCATCACCGGCATCTTCCAGTCCATGAAAATCAGATCATAGGGAAGACCCTGCTGATCCGCCTGCGCAAGCAATGTAAGCGCCTGCTCGCCATCGCGCGCAACATCGACCTCCAGACCAAAACTCTTGGCCATCGTCGAAAGGATCTCGCACGCGCTGGGATTGTCGTCCACAACCAAAACCCGCAAACCAAGCAGTTCGTCCGCCCGGAAAGCACGGCGCGGCATCGGATTGGACTGCAAACCGAGCTTGACATGAAAGTGGAAGGTCGACCCCTTGCCTGCTTCCGATTCTACCCAGATGCGACCACCCATCATCTCGACCAGTTGCTTGCATATCGCAAGCCCGAGGCCCGTGCCGCCGTATTTGCGCGTCGTCGAGGTGTCCGCCTGACTGAAACTCTGGAAAAGCTTGTCCTGCTGCTCGGGCGACATGCCGATACCGGTATCCGTCACCCAGAAATGCAATTCGACCTGCTCGTCTGCCCGCCCGACTTCCTCAACCCCGATAATCACATCGCCCGCATCGGTGAACTTCACCGCATTGTTGCCGAGATTGATCATAATCTGGCCGAGACGCAGCGGATCGCCAACCAGAGCCGTGGGTAAATCGGAAGAAGAGTTGAACAGAAGCTCCAGTCCCTTTTCCTCAGCCTTGATGCCTACCAGATTCGCCAGATTGTCGAATACATCCTCAAGCCGGAAATTAACCTGCTCCACATCCAGCTTGCCCGCTTCTATCTTCGAAAAATCGAGAATGTCGTTGATAATGCCAAGCAGCGATTCGGCAGCGTTGTAAACCTTCTGGATATAATTCTTCTGCCGGGCGTTGAGTTCCGTCTGCAACGCCAGATGGCTCATCCCGATAATCGCATTCATCGGCGTGCGTATCTCATGGCTCATATTCGCCAGAAAATCACCCTTCGCACGCGTCGCGTCCTCGGCCTTTTCCTTGGCGCTGAGCAATGCATCTTCGAGCATCTTGAATTCGGTAATATCCTGGGTGACGCCGTACATATCGGTCGGCTTGCCGTCCTTGTCCTTGACCACATGGCCCAGAGCATGAATCCAGACTACCTTGCCATCGGCAGGACGCCTGTAGGCATATATCGCATCGTAAACAGGAATTTTACCCTCGACCGCCGCAGTGAAATTCTCCATGGTACGCGCAGCCGCCTCCTTATCCCCGGCCTCCACATTAACAAACCATTCTTCCATTACGCGATAGCGGCAATCCTTGCGCGGCGGATCACCAAAAATGGCAGCAGCCCGTTCGGAGGAGTTATACCAGCCTGAATCGTCCAGCGGCACATGCCAATAACCGGCCCTAGCAAGATCAAGAGCCGTGTCGGCCTGAAAATTGGCATGACTCAATTCAGCGGTGCGCGTCTGAACCTGTCTTTCAAGATCATCGCGAGCCTTGCGCAAAGCACGATTGGCGCGCATACCTATCCAGATAATTGCGCCTGCCAGCAACAATGTGATAAGCGTGGCGACGCCAAGCACCAGCAATGTCATGTTGCGAGCCGCATGGAAGGTGCTCAACACCTCCTCAACATCAACCTCGGTAAGAATGCCGATATCCAGCAAACCATCCCATTGCCACGCCCCTACGACCAACACGCCGCGATAATCCCTGTAACCCTCGACATTAACACCATGATTGCCGCCAACAGCCCCTGCCGCAGCAAGGGTCAACGACATATTTGAGCGATTTTCCGGCGCTCTTTTATGCTCAAGCAAATTGACGCCCGGATTGCGGACATAAAGATTTAGAAGGGATTGCTGCTGCTCGCCAATCAACCCGACACGCTTCAGATCACTATCAAAACGGCTCCCGGAAATCATCCGGCCCTGGCTATCAATAAAGTAGGTTTCCCCGCTGCCGCCTATTTTCCCCGTTTGCGCAATGCGGGTAAAATCATCGGCAGCATTCATTTCAACGACAACCGCCGCGATAACATTGCCATCGCCGTCGAGAACCGGTGCCGCAAAGGCCAATCGCGGCATCCCTGCATGCCGATAGGGGTGAATCATCCGGGCGGTGCCGTGGAAAACGCTATTCAGTATATCAGGATACTGGCGTGCAACCGGATCGCGTTTGCCGATATGCTCGCCTGACAACGATAACAGAGTGCGCTGATCTCTGCCGATAATGGCAATATCTTTCGCCCTAAACACCTCGACCCAGCCATGCAGACGCTTTTCTGCGTCGACAATAGCGGAATTGCCACGAAGCGGAGCTGCCATCAGAGATTCGGCAAGTACGCGGATATCTGCATCGGAGGCCAACAAATGCAGATTGCGCAACATGCCTTTGGCCCAGAAATCAATCGCTTCGCGTGTAACATTATTGACGACAACAAGCTGGCTAGCGATCTCGCTGCGCGCCTGCCGCTCGGTTTTCTGAATAACTATCCATGCAGCAATTGCCACCGCGAGGAAACAGAGACCCACCGCGAGAAGGACCACCCGTGCCCTGAGCGGACGGCTCCCGAACAAATCCGTCTCTCGCTTGTCGGAAATTTTACGCATAATAACAACGGCTGACGCCAACAGTAATCCCAGCAGGGCGATAACAGCGATCAAGTCGACGATGGGAAAATTCTTTCCCTGGCCGGATGGCCGATCTGCGTGCCCTTTATTGCGCATGTGCTTATCTGCTGTATGTATATTCTGCAGGCTGAAATCGAAGGCGACGCGCTCGGGATGCAGGGCTAGGGAGAAATCCGAGAAATCGACAGCTTGCGCACTCATGGCAAATAGCGGCGCATAACGCTCGATGCTGGCTTTTGTGGCGGCCACCATCAGCGAATCGAAGCGAAGCTGCTGGCGTGCGAAATCTTCCCCGGACAGGTAATCATGCATCAGCACCATGGCCCATGCGCCATCAAGAAAATGGCCTCCGATGCTGACTGTAATTTTTCCGCTTCGGATATAACCCGCAGTAACGCTATCCCAATCGATGCCCCCTATCAGCGGGGGCTGTGCAGGATTAAGCTCCTTCACGGCATCAGCCACCGCCCGCGCCATGTTGTCGTTGGCACACCATACAATGGATATATCCGGGTTTTTCCGAAATGCATCAAGAAAAGCCTTGCGCGCGGCAGCTGCATCCCAATCCGCATGGATCAAAACAAACGATGCCACATCATCAATAATGGACAGTCCTTCCCGCAACCCCTGTTCCCGGTTCTGCGATGACTGCTCTGTCGCCGCACCGGCAATCGCCAGAATATGTTTTGGCCTGTCCTTCGCCTGATTCAACAGCTGCTTAATTAACAGGCTTCCGGCATGCATATCGTTCGGCAGAATCGCGCCAATCCACTGCTTGTATTCCATGCGTGGACGCAGGGCCCGGTTCCGCAAGGGCATATTGATAGTGATGGCCGGAACACCGCCCTTTTCCGCCAAAGCCAATATCTTTTCGCATGCACCGCGAAATCCGGGAAAAACAAGACCATCGCCGCCCTGCGCAATAGCAGCCTGTGCGGCAGCCAGCATTTTTTCGGGACTGTCTTCGAAATTCACCACGCTCAACTTCATTTGCAGATCAGCCGCCGCTTGTTTTGTAACTTTAACAACACGTATCCAGAATGGATCCTCGCGCGGCACAAGCAGGGTAATACGATGCGATGCATGATCGGGATACACCTGATGATTGGCGGGCGAACCGCCATCAGCCCACACCTGAACCGGCATGAGCAAAATACAGGACAGCAACAACAACCCCACTGTCATCGCAAACACGCTGCGAACGCCCGCCCCGCCGCCGGGACATATGCTCAAACCGAATATCAACACCCTATTCATCGACCTCCTAAGCTTTAATCACCTCAAGCCGTAGCCTGCCAGATATTGCAATACCCCTGCATCAACCCATGAATAACGGAAGGGGCTGACACCTGACTTTTAACGAGTTAAGGTGGTCATGTGTACGTAAAGTATTGTAAGTTAAGCAGAAATAAGCAGTTGGAACTAATGAAATACTTCGTCGCGGGTTCAACGGCCAGGGTGGCCGCAGATTTA
>JAJRWP010000034.1 GCA_021545645.1 Zetaproteobacteria bacterium
ATTCAATAATGCAATCCAAACCAATAAAACAGTCGCTTGCTTTGCATATATTCGCCCCAATGATTTCACTCAGATATTAAAGTCGCATAAAGCGGTGTTCTTAAACACACGCCTTCGATCTCAAAGATGGCTCCAAGCTGACCACCACTTGAGCGGTAAAATGTTCAAGGGCTTGGATTATGCAGACTGGAAGAAGGGTTGTAATTTTAATCCTGACGCGATGCCGAATTGAGGGTGCACGTGATGATGTTTTTCATGGCGCTGGTTTTTTTTGTATCTTTGGCTTGGGCTGAGGACAATGATCTTCTCGCAAATCTGCCGCCCGATCCCGGCGCGGCGGGCAAACTTACCCTTGCTGGCATCGATTCCGACGGCGACGGTGTGCGCGACGATGTGCAGCGCTGGATTGCCCTAACTTATCCCAATTCGCAGAAAACGCGGGCGGCATTGACGCAAGGGACAAAGACAATGCAGAAGTTTTTACTGGAAGCCGCAAATGCAAAAAAATCATATGTGAATGCTGTCCAAATGGCGAAGGATTATGAATGTTTATCATATGTGAATATGGATGCTTCCTATGCAATATCCAGAGAGCATCAAGCAATATTTTTGGATACTAATGTTCGCTCTAGGGCTTGGTTTCAAGCGGATCACCACTTGAGCGGCTCAATGTTTAAAAGTTCGGATTTTGCGGATTGGAAGAAGGGTTGTAATTTTAATCCTGACGCGATGCCGAATTGAACTTTTTTTGATGAGGGTCGGTTTCTTTTAAGTTTATGGGTTTCGTATCTGCAAGGAGGCAAATATGAGAGTGATTTATTCTGTTGCTATTGGTTTAATGTTTTTGCTGGGAAGTGCAACATTCCTGAATCAGGCAATAGCAGGTGTTTGTTTGAATAAAACAGCCATTGTGTTCAGCAATGGGATGTTTAATGACCAAGATTTGGCTGATTTGTCCAAGAAACGATTGGAAGATGAGCTGCGTGCCTCCCCGTATTCCACGCCATTCCTTGCCGAATTCGAATTTTATCTGGCTTATGCCGACAATGGCGGTGCGGCGGGGCCGTTGTCGCTGGCCGGGATGGGGCAGTTGCACGAGGCGTTTGTGCAGAAGCAAGCAGCGACGGAAAGTATGTTCTGGCGCTGGCTTGGCGGATTTCCGGGCGCGCCTGCATGGTTCAGCGCCAAGATGCAAAATTTGGCCAAGGCGGTAAATGCAGCAGCCTATGTGAACGATATTGACCTGCAAAAGCAGCTCAAGGGCGATCCGGCCAATATCAAACAGCAACCCGGCTATCGCGCATTGCTTAATCAGGGCATGCGGGTGGTGATTGTGGCGCATTCGCAAGGGAATTTTTATGCCAATGCGGCGTTTGATGCGCTGAAAGCGCAGAAACCGGCGTGGGCGAACAGTATCGGCATCGTGGCAGTGGCCTCGCCGACCAAGCGCGTTGCCGATGGTCGGAATCGTGCCTTGACCGCGCCGGAGGATGTGATGATGAACGCGGCTCAGTCTAATTTCACCCTTTCGCCGGGCACTATATTGGCCAATATTCTAGCCGGTGGGCCTTCATGGAATATTTTTAGTCTTGGCTTGACGGCATGGGCGAATGCCTCGTACGGACACAGTTTTGCAGCTTGGTATCTGGCCGGAGCAACCACGCGCAATCAAATGATCATTCACATTCTCAACACGCGCATTGCCCTCAAGGCTGCGCCGCTGAACATGGTCGCAAAGGTAATCATGTCCGGCAACCGGGTTGCGCCCGCACCGGATGGCAGTGTGTATATCAGCACGGGTGGCGGTGTTGTTCAACTGAAGCCGGACGGCACGCAAGTGCCTGTTGCCGGTGTACCGTATGTCGATCATGTGGGGCCGGATGGTAGTTTATATTATGCGGTGAAGTCGGTTGTCGGGCCTTTTTCTTCTGATGTGGGGTCGATTTTCAAGATTGATCCAAGCGGAGTGCAGTCGGTGGTTATATCGGCTGTGCAGGGGTTCTATTCTTTCGATGTCGCCAGCGATGGCGGGATTTATTACTCGGCGGGTATAAAGGTATATCGAATCGCGCCGACGGGTGGTGTGACGCATGTTGCAGGAGGTGCCAGAACATTTGCCTCGTTGTCTGCCGCTGGTCGGCGAACACCACTGACCGGCATTCCCGCTTTTGATTGGGTTGTGTATACGGCAACGCATGTCAAGGCGGGATTCAATGGACGCTTCTATTACGGGCGAGGCACAACTCGTGCGTTTGAAGGCGAAAGTATATTGCTGGCGGATTTGGCGGGTATTGTGTGGAATCTCCCCTCCAGTTGGTTGAATATACGCGGCGTGCGAAGTTGGGGCGATGGCTATGATGTTTGTCCGGATGGATCGGTCATTGAGTCCCGGGCTGTGCGTGAGATATGGAAATACAGCTATGGAAGCCCTCCTATCTTTGTCGGCCCTGGACCGGGACCGGGAACGTGGGCGCTCTTTCGTAGGCAGCCTCAAGTTATATTAGAGTGGTCGAGACACGATGATACGATATATTTTACCGATCCGGCGGCGGGCACGGTGAATAAGCTTGTGCCAAGTGCGTTCTAAGAAGCAGGGCTAGCCGCCGAAAAGTTCTGTGGCGTGCGGTAGCAGGTGAGCCTCCACATCCTCGCGGGTAGCACTGCATCCTTCGGATTGCATCGAGGCGACCGGGGCATCGCGCATGCCGCAGGGGACGATGCCGGAGAAGTGTTTCAGGTTCGGATTGATGTTTAATGCGATGCCGTGGAAGGTAATCCAACGACGGCAGCGCACGCCGACGGCGGCGATTTTATTGACACTGCCTTTTTTATCATCAACCCAGACACCGATGCCGCGCTTGCTGCGTGCGGATTCGATATTGAAATCGGCCAGTGTGCGGATGATCATTTCTTCCAAGCGCCAGACGTGGCGGTGCAAATCCTGATCGTGGCGTAAATCGGCCAACACATAACAAATCAATTGCCCCGGCCCGTGATAGGTGACTTCGCCGCCGCGACCGCTGGGAAATACGTCAATATGTTCGCCGTCGATTTCATGGCTGAGAATATCCGTTTCGCTGCCGGAAGTGCCGATGGTGAATAGCGGCGGGTGTTCGGTGAAGATAATGCACGGCGGCGCGTTACCGGCCAGAATGTCGGCGACCAGCGTTTCCTGTTCGTTTAGCGAATCAGGATAAGCTTGGCAGTGATGACGGATAACACGCAGTTTTTGCGACATGCGGCAAGCGTAGCAGCAGAAATCTGCGCCAGCCATGCGGAATCCATGGATGAGCGCTTGACATGCGGACGATTTATATAGATAGGTTTGTATTGAAGGCGTTGCGAACAGCTTGAAAAAAGAGTGTTGACGCACGCATTTGCCTCCCTATAGTTCGCCGCCCTTCGGGTGCGCAAGCTTGGTCGAAAGACGGGTTTTCGCAGGTGGTAAATAAAAGTGTTGACGCACGCATTTGCCTCCCTATAGTTCGCCGCCCGTCAGTCCTGTGTGACATTACAGTGACAGACGGGAGGCAATATCGGGTCTTGTGTTTTTCTTCGGAATGGATACAATTCCCGACCCCGCGAAAGTGGGTTTGATCTTTACAATTTGTGATTTTTTGCTTGAGCTGTGGACGTGTCGGTCATCTTGTTTGATGGAGGACTTGTACATGTCGACAATCAAGTCAATGTGAACAAGTAACAACTTCCGTCAAATGATTGGATGAGTTTTTATTAGGTAATAACTTTCTATGGAGAGTTTGATCCTGGCTCAGAACGAACGCTGGCGGCGTGCCTAACACATGCAAGTCGAACGGTAACAGGGACTTCGGTCCGCTGACGAGTGGCGCACGGGTGAGTAACGCGTGGGGTTACCTGCCCATCAGTGGGGAACAACTTGGAGAAATCCAAGCTAATACCGCATACGACCTTCGGGTGAAAGAGGGGGATTCTTCGGAACCTCTCGCTGATGGATGGTCCCGCGTCTGATTAGCTAGTTGGTAAGGTAAAAGCTTACCAAGGCGATGATCAGTAACTGGTCTGAGAGGATGATCAGTCACACTGGAACTGAGACACGGTCCAGACTCCTACGGGAGGCAGCAGTGGGGAATTTTGCACAATGGGCGAAAGCCTGATGCAGCGACGCCGCGTGCGGGAAGAAGGCCTTAGGGTTGTAAACCGCTTTCAACAGGGAAGAAGGAATGAGGGCCAATACCCCTCTGACTTGACGGTACCTGTAGAAGAAGCACCGGCTAATTTCGTGCCAGCAGCCGCGGTAATACGAAAGGTGCAAGCGTTGTTCGGATTTACTGGGCGTAAAGAGATCGTAGGTGGTTTGTTAAGTCGGATGTGAAATCCCGGGGCTCAACC
>JAJRWP010000035.1 GCA_021545645.1 Zetaproteobacteria bacterium
ATTTTCTCTCGCAATTTATGGAAAAACCTGACCGCTGTATTGCGATGGATTCCTGCTAAATCTGCGGCCACCCTGGCCGTTGAACCCGCGACGCAGTATTTCATCAGTTCTAACTGCTTATTTCTGCTTAACTTACAATACTTTACGTACACATGACCACCTTAACTCGTTAAAAGTCAGGTGTCAGCCCCTTGTTATTTTCTGGGACTTATGCTGCCTTTTCCATGAGGTTAAGCCTATGTATGCGATCCAAACCAAGGCTATGCTAGTTGCACTTTGAATTATTGATGACCATTCCCAACTAGCCAGTCCGCACATTATGTTAGTCGCTTTGTCACTCATTAATATCCCTATTCATCAATGCCATTCAATGCATTCTCAAACTGTTCAACAACATCTGATTCGCAGTCACGTCCATCAATGGTGAATATCTCTGCTCCAGAATTATTATCAATAAACGAGATGTCATAAGTGATTGCAGGAGAAAAGTTAAAGCAAATATCATATTGTCTGGATGAAACAATTAAGCGGTATTTTGTGTTGAATGTATCATATTGCGCAATTCTTGTTTTTCTTCCAAGTTCACCTTCTGTAACAGAAGGGCCTCGATAAACTGCCAGTTTCCATCCTCTTTGGGATAACAACTTCTTTAGCTCACCTTTTAACCCCTTCGAGCCTGCTGGAACAGTTACAGTCTTATTAGCTTGGTCAACTGTGCCATAAAGCTGAACATTATGACTCATGCATCCTGCAATAAGAATTGTAGTGGCTATTAAAAGTGCTGATTTCATTTCTTCCCCCTTTATGCCTAACAATCCGAATATGAGTGCATTGTATTCCCCATATTCGGCATATTTAGGCGGACATATTTTACTGTCAGTTGCATATTGGAGTTTAAAAGAGGAGCAAACACGGGCCAGATTGAATATGTGGCCGGAATTGAATTCATGATGGCTCCCTCCCTTGTGTATTCGCACATCAAAGCATGAAACAAATCCGCTTGCGGCACAAGTGCGAGAGAATCGGCAGTTTCACCTTAAAAGGCAGTGCACCTTTTCCCCTAAGTTTTCAGGGCATCCTTAATTTTGGGTGTGCGGTTTTGCGGTCAGGTCGATTTTCAGCGCCTTCATCACTGCGAGGGTTGTTTTGAGCGTTGGATTACCGCGTTCGCTGAATGAGCGGTAAAGCTGTTCGCGCGAAAGGCCTGTCTGACCGGCAATCCGGGTCATGCCTTTGGCACGGGCGACGACGCCCAGAGCATGTGCGATGTATCCTGCATCGCTTGTTTCGAAGGCTTCGGCCATGAAAGTGGCAACAGCCTCGTCGGAAGTCAGATCATCGGCAGGATCATAAGTGGTCAGTTTCTCAGTCATGTCATTCACTCCATTCATCGGCCAGCAGCTTCGCGACCTTGATATCCTTTGTCTGCGTGCTTTTGTTCCCGCCGCAGAGCAGGACGATGATTGTGTTTCCCCGTTTCTGGAAATAGATGCGGTAGCCGGGGCCGGAATGAATGCGTAATTCGCTAATTCCTGGCCGACTGGTTTCACATCTCCCTGAAGACCAAAAGCGAGGCGGTCAAGACGCGATGCAATCAAAGCTCGCGCCCGCCCATCCTTGATTCGCACGCGCCATTTCCTGAAGGTTTCGGTCTATTTTATCTCAATCATCTGTCCATAAGTGTGATACATAAACTACACATAGTCAATCGCCGGATGCATCAGCGGCACGATAAATCATGACGAAGCAATAATTTAGCTAATCAGGTGCGTAATCAGTTCGGCGGCTTGCAGTGCGCCGCAGGCAGGGATTTGCGGATATGTTCTTGGGCAGTTGATCGCTTGTTGCATGGCCGATAACCAGTTTCCGCTGATAAAATCCTCAATGCTCATGCGCGCGCTGGGTGCGTGTGCCTGCAACCATGCATCTAGATACGGATATTCGGCGAAAGTCTTGCGCGGCAGATAGGTTAGCGGTGTGCCGGTTAGCCAGCATTCGGCCAAGGTTCCGTAGCCGGGTTTGGTGACGACTAAATCGCACTGGTTTATCAGCGCAGCCGTTGATCCGTTTAGTTTTGTCTGCTGAACATTGGCAGGGGCGGATGCGGGCAGCGGCGAAAGGGTCAAAAACTGCCAGTCGGGCATATTTCCCAGTGCTTGCAGGTCGAACGGCGGGTCGCCCGCGCCGCCGAACATGATGAGTGCCGTCGGCGTCGTGTTTTTTTTCTTGGGCGGAAGAATTTGCCTGTCATCGACAATCAATTCGACCTGAATCCGGTTTGCGAAGCTCTGCATCGGCATTGAGAGCGGCGGCCGAATGAGTTAATCGGCGGCGGCATGTGCCTGTTGCAGGATTTTTAGAACGGCATCGTCGGCAGGCAGAAAATCGCGGTAAATATCGTGCCAATCAAGGCTGGCGACGGCGATGGACGGAATCCCCAATTTTTTACCCACCGGAAAGGCCAGCGGTGAAATATCGGAAAGTATGAGTTCGGGGCGCAGCGGGCGTAAACGTGCGATTTCGGCTTCTGTTTTCTGATCGAAATCGTCATAAAAAGCGTGTGCGGCCTTGATAGTGGCTGGAATATCTTCGCTGACCGCATTTTTTTGCACCACGCCGACATCGACAGCTCCTGCGAGCAGCGAAAAAGGTGCATGCAGACGACTGCGGATGAGATTTTCGGGCAGATCGCTGCGAATGATAAATTGCAGGGCTGGTTTTTTCGCATGCAGGGCATTGAGTACCGGTGCGATTTGCGACAGATGCCCGTAACCGTGACCGCTGATATAAACGGCGATGTATTGTGGTGTTTCCGGCATTCCTGCTGCTACTCTACTTCACAATTTTGATCAGCGCGCCGACGGCGGGTTTTTCTTGCGGCCCCATGCCGTTGAGTGCGGCCAGTTTATCGGCAGTGAAACGACCGAGAATATGGCGGCTGCGGCGGGCAAGTTTTTGCCAGTTATCGCCATGTTTCCAAACATAGGGGTGAATGCGCGGAATATCGCCGTCGCGTTTACTGTCGTAGGCGGCAAAGGAATCGGCAATGGCCTGAAAATCGCCTGCAAAATTATCGAAAGACTTACGCTGGCTCCAAGCAATCAGGACAAATGCTTTTGTCCCGTCAATAAATACGCTGGCAAGCATACGCGCCGCACCGACGTTTTTTAGCGAGGCATTGACGGTGGCCTCGGTGACGGCAAACGGGCCGCGCTGGCTGGTGTGTATATTTTCAAGCCGTTGGCGGTTGCCGAACATCTTGCGCAGCAGCGCTTCACCGGCCATTTTCTTTTGCAGATTCTCCAACTGCATGCGGAAAAAGGCTTTTTGTTGGCGTTTGCGCGCAGTCAACGCTTGCGGCGAGTTTTTTACCCGCCAATCTTCGGGGAAAGTTAATTGAATGCCCAATTCAGGATGCAGAAAACGCCTGCCGACCATCGCCCCCTGCGCAGGCGTGCCAGCGTAAGGATAGCCGTCCAGCGCGGCGAGCATGGCATTGTGTCCTGTTTCGGAAAATTCGCCTTGTTGCGAGGCTGTTTTGGCAATGGCTTCGGCGATGCGTTGTTGGGTTTCGGGATGGCTGGCGAAAGCGCCGTGATATTGTTCGGGGCGTTTGCCGGTGGCGTCTTGTTGTATTTTCTTGTCCAGCTCATCCAGACGTTGCAAGGTTTTGAGGATGCGTGTCGTTGCCCGCACATCGTAACCGGCTTTGGCGATATATTTGATGGATAGCTCGTCGGATTGCAATTCCGCTTTGCGTCCATAGCCCTGAATGATGGCGCTGGCGAATACATCTGAAATTTGCCCAAGGCTTTGCGGAATCGGCAGCAGAATAGAGGCGACCATCGAGCCGAGTTTATAGCTTTGCGCCTGCGTATAACGTTGCACGGCATGGCGTGCGGTGACATGGCCGATTTCATGGCCGAGAACGGCGGCTAGCTCCGCTTCGCTGTTCATATGCATCAGCAGGCCACGGTTGATATAAATATAACCGCCGGGCAGCGCAAAGGCATTGATGGTTGTATCATCGACGACATGGAAGCGATAAATCAATTCGGGGCGATCGGATACTGCGGCCACACGTTGACCGATTTTATCCACATATTGCACCAGCGGGTCGTTTACGGGCATCAGCGGCATTTCTTTGGCGATTTCGGCGGCTGTTTTCTGGCCCAGAGCCAGTTCTTGTTTTTCGCCCATCAATACGAAATCGGATTTTTTGCTGACTGGATTGGTGGCGCAGGCGCTGAATAACAAAAGCGTCAAGCCAAGCGTAATAACAGAATGGGCGTGTTTCATGGCGAAATGTTCTCCAAATCAAACGGACTGTGCAAGGCCAAGTACAGGCCGGAAGATGCCGCGCGCACGACGCCGTGGACGATAACCATATCACCCGTATGCAGTGCTGGCGGATGTTTGAAAAAACGACGGTATTTGCGCGGAATACTGATATTCAGTGCGTCGAGGCGGAATGCGAAGCCTTTTTTCCTGATGCGACCGACCTGCCCGCGCACCACGCGAAACTGGCCGAGATGCGCGCTTTTGATCTGTGTCGCATTCAACACGGAAAAACGTTTTGTTTTCCAGATGCCGCGTTTTTCCCGTCTGGCTTCTTTCTCCAGCCGCATCAAATCGCCTGCCCAGCGTAGATTGGGGGTGAAGGTATAAACATGCGCCATGCCGAGTTCGACCAGTTTGCCGTTTACCCATGTGCCGTCGCGTAAATAGATTTGCGCCAGTGTGCGCTGGTAGGTGTCGCGGCGTTGTTCGTCGAATGCCAAGCGGACGACTTTTCCGGCGATGAGTTGGCGCAGTGCGCGGCTGGCTTTTTTGCCCATGACTTGACCGGGTGATGATGTGTGGGCGATTTCCGGGGTGTTGATGCCGAGCAGACGGATTTTTTCACCTTTTAAGGTTCTGAACGTGTCGCCGTCGTAAATTTTATCCACCTGCACCCAACGCCCCTGACTGACAAACGACAAGGTTCCGGCAAACGAGAGGCCGGGAAGTGCGAACAACAGCAGTGCAAAGGCGCAGAACAGCTTCATACTGAGATGGGATGCGTTGAAGAGGGATTCAGACCGCAAGTGTTCCGACAAGTTCATCGTAGCGTGAAAAATTATGACGAATCAGGTAGTCGTCCAGC
>JAJRWP010000036.1 GCA_021545645.1 Zetaproteobacteria bacterium
ATTCATCGGACAGGCTTCGTTGCGCACATCCACATGCAAGACCATGTCGGCATGTTCGGCCAGCGTCGATTGGCGCTTGCCGGTGATGGCAATCAGCGGAATACCCATGCGCTTCATCATCGGCATCAGACCAATCACTTCGCTTGTTTCGCCGCTGTGCGAAAAAGCCAGCACCGCATCGGCACGCGTAATCATACCGAGATCACCGTGCTGCGCTTCAGCAGCGTGCACAAAAAAGGCCGGGGTTCCCGTCGAAGCGAAGGTGGCGGCGATTTTTTGCGCGATAATGCCCGATTTGCCCATGCCGAGTACGACAAGCCGACCGTCTAGCGCCAAAATACACTGCACCGCTTTGCAAAAATCTTCGTCCAACGCCGCCGATACGGCGGCAATCGATGCTTGCTCGATTTCCAGAACCTCGCGCGCATCGCGCAGCCATTGTTCGTCGTTTGCGTTCATGCTTATCCCCACGCCATATCCGTTTGTTTGTCGGTCAAGGCGCGCAGTTGTTTTTCCGCTTGTTGTTTAAAACGCGCCATTTCTTTTTTCGGTATTGGTTTTGCCGGTGTGCGCTTGATATGCAGCGGATTAACGGCCCGTCCGCGCACGCGGAATTCAAAATGCAGATGCGGCCCGGTGGCCAATCCGCTCATGCCGACATAACCAATCACCTGCCCCTGACGCACGCGTTTTCCTTTGCGAATACCATGCGCATAACGCCGCATATGACCGTAGGCCGTCGTATGGTTGCCATTGGTTTGGCGAATCAGCACAAAACGCCCATAACCGCCTTTCCAACCGGCAAAAATGATACGTCCGTCGCCGACAGCATGAATCGGCGTGCCCGACGGGGCGGCGTAATCGACACCGCGATGGGCGCGTGTATAACCCAGCACCGGATGTTTGCGGCGCAATTTGAAGCGCGAGGAAATGCGCGTGAATTTCACCGGCGCTTTGAGATAGGTTTTGCGCATACTTTTGCCTTGTGGCGTGTAATAACCTGTTTTCCCGTTGGCTAAAGTGTAGCGAACCGCCCGGTAGGTGCGTCCCTGATTGACGAATTCGGCAAAACGAATCACCGAACCAATCAGCCGACCCTCGACATCGTAACGGTTTTCAGTCAATACCCGGAAATGATCGCCACGCCGCAAATCGCGTACAAAATCAATATCCCAGGCAAAAACATCGACTAAATTCATCGTCGTGCGATCGTCCATACCGGCACGCGCCGCCGCAACAAACAAACTGTCGCGAATCTTGCCTTCGAATACCTGCTCGCGGCTAAATGCCACCCGCGATTGCATTTCGGCCTGCCATGCGCCGTCTTGGCGGGTTAAATACAGCATGCGCTCGTCATTGATCGGATAATACAATTCGATGCCGTTATCGTTGTTGCGTTTCACAAAATGATGCCCGGCGCGAACCTTGGCCAGCGAATAAACCGGCTTTGCCGTGCGCAGGATGTTATTCACCTCAGCGCGCGAAAAACCCATGCGCTGCAACACATTAACCGCTGCATCGCCGCGCCGGATGACTTCGCGCTTCCAACGCGGTTGCGCGGCAGCTTCTTGCACAGCCTCGGCAGCAATCCATTCTTCATGTGTTGTCGTGATACTGGCCTCGCCCGGTTTGCCGCTGCTAGTTAATATCCAGATCGCGGCAAAGACCGTCGCCACAGCCAAAACACCCTTTAGAGGCAGGTTTTTCAGCCGCAGGCGGGGCAGCCGCAATCGACGCTGCCCGGAGCCACGATTGGCAGCGCTAGCGGCAGGCTGCGAACGCGAAATTCTCCGGTTCGATGCTTTTGACGCGACATGATCAGCAAAATCCTTGCGCAAACGGCCTCCATCCGGCGACACTCCACAAAAAAACGCGCCACCGATACAAGGCTCGCATGCTCAGTGCAAAGCAAAACGATGTCAAAGCCGGGAGCGCACGCATCGCCTTTCATGCCGTCACTGTTGACGTGCGGCATACATCAGCGCTATTTTCTCTGTGCTTGGAAGGAATGCCGTGATGAAGGGAGATCAAAATGCGCGAAACAAGTCCTGACCCCGATGATTCTTTCAGGAGAAATACGATAAAAAAAACGGTCAGTGTTATGCTTATTATTTTAGGACTTGTAACTATCACATATGGATGGCAGATGCGTTCAACGGTAGAGCTTGTTCAAATAATTAAAACGAAAACAGTTATTGAAGAGAATCAAGAAGATAAAAATACAAAGCTTCGGAATGCAGGCATAGGAGCTGCAATTGGTGCAGCAGCACTGGGAACTACTGCAGCAATAGTTGGTGGAATTGGGCTTGTTGCTATGGGGACTGGTATAGGTGCTCCGGCAGGTGCTGGGTTGATAGCAGCCGCGTCTGCGTTAGGTGCTGCTGCTGGTGGGATATCAGGTGCTGCAATAGGAGAAAAAGAAACGGTCATTGAGAAAGTTCCTCGCCAAATTGAGTATAAAGAGACCGTGATAAATCCCAAATATACAATTCCCCAATATTCTTTGGTTTTAGGTGCAGGAATCGCTTTGATTGTAATTGGTGGCTTCTCCTTAAAAAGGAAGTAAGCTAACACCAAAAAAGTATAAAGTAGCGGGTCAGGTCTTGTTTCACGGATTTTTGAGGTGAATTTCAGATCAAAATGGAGCGCCCCAGCCTCACTGGGCAATACAGACACAGCAGACCTTTACTCCCACTATGTAAGGTTGGCAGGGTTAAACTTACATATGGGGATTCTTATGTAAGGTGTGCGTCACTTAGTGAACACCGCCCTTTCACCTCCTTCAATAACCTCAGACATGGACAAAACATCCTCGCCATGCACCATAACGCCATCCTATTTTTCCGGAGTGGAATATGCCCAGCTTTGACATCGTTTGCGAAACCGATATGCAGGAAATGGATAATGCGGTGAATCAGGTGCACAAGGAAATCACCACGCGTTACGATTTCAAGGGTGGCGCTTGCAGCATTGAGCTTACCGACGACGGCATCACGGTGATTGGCGACGACGATTACAAGCTATCGACGATCACGGAAATTCTGCGCGCCAAGCTCACCCGGCGCAATTTGGATGCGCGTTGCCTTGATTATGGCGAAGCCGAAGATGCCAGCGGCGGCACAAAGCGGCAGCAGATTGCCATACGGCAGGGCATCAGTCAGGAATTGGCCAAAGCCATCGTCAAGCAAATCAAGCAGGCAAAAATGAAGGTGCAGGCCGCCATTCAGGGCGAGCAGGTGCGGGTGACCGGTAAAAAACGCGACGATTTGCAGGCGGTAATGGCCTTGGTCAAGGGCATGGATGCCGATAGACCGCTGAAATTCACCAATTTCAGGGATTAATACCTACTACATTCATGCCTGCAAATTGGGGCAATCAGCTAACGCTTAGGCGCACGAACTTGCGTTTACCCAGCTTAATCAAATACGGCCCGCCCGGCTGCAACTGCAAATCCTTATCGCCGACTTTTTCGCCGTCGATGGACAGCGCACCTTGCCGAATCATGCGAA
>JAJRWP010000001.1 GCA_021545645.1 Zetaproteobacteria bacterium
AGCAACCTCACAAGCAAAGCCGAGCTCATCAGCTGCCCACTTTCGAATTGCCCCCGTATACTCATGGCAGACCACGCCAACCATCTTCCCTTCCATACGAATCGGCACATCGAGCATGGAGGTAATGCCGAGCGGAATCAGATAATTTTCTGTAAATTCACAAGTGCGCAGGTCGGAACGGGCATCTTCCGCCTCAATCGCCCTACCGGAAGTTAAGGCGGAAAAATAGTGAGGATAGTCATCGGATTGCAATACCGTACCGAACGAATGCTTGGCTTCGCCCAGATTAAATAGATTCAGACAACGCAATTCCTTACGGTCTTCACTGAACAACCAAATGCCAACCCGCTCCACATGCAGTGTTTCCGAGGATGTTTCGCATATTTCTTGTATGGATTCTTCCAATGTATGCGGTGTGGATGTCGATAATTGCACAATTGCCGCTTGTTGACTGGCAATCCGTTGCATACGCAGCGATGTTGTTTCCTCCCTATGCTTGTGCTCGATTTGTTCTGCGGCCTTGAGCGCGATAATTTCCAACACCTGCCTTGTCTTTTCTGGCACGCTGAGTTTATGGCGCGATAAAACACACAAAACACCAATCGCTTCTCCGCTTTTATTTTTGAGTGGCACACCGACATATCCCTCTGCCTGCATGTCAGCAACATCTTTATCATCCGGAAATATCTCGCAAAGATTCTCCGGATAGATGGCATAACCCTTGGCAATAGCATTGGCGCAGGGAGAACCGGACAGCTCATAAGCGAATTCGGCGACACTTTCACCATCAAGCTGCATACCCAACGCCTCGACACGGCGACCTTCTTCTACAATCTCACTGATAATAACGCAGTCGGCATCCAGCCATTCACACAAGCTCGTCGCCGCGTTATCAAAAAAGATTGCCCTGTGTTTTTAAGGATACTTTTGATAACCGCCTGAAAAGCTTCTTCGGCGTGTTTGTACTCGGTAATATCGTCGCCAATGCCCAATACCGCCGGTTTGCCATCCAATACAATCAAGTTGGCACGAAAATTTGCCCAGCGTGTTTCGCCATCCTTGCGGACTATTTTTATTTCATAGTTTTCAGGAACAGCTTCTCCGGCTTGGCGGGAAAGGCCTCTTTGCTTGACCAACTCACGGGAATCCTCATGCACAATAGCCCAAAAAGGCATCGCCAGAAGTTCATCTTCTGAATATCCTGAAATGGCTTGCGCAGCCGCATTCACATATCGCACCTTCTCGCCCTGAAAAACAAATACTCCCGAGGCAATGGATTCGACAACCGATTGAAATAACTGCGGACTATCAAGAACGGACTGATCGACAGAGGGCATGTTAGCGCCCTCTATCTTGATGCATCCGCGTGCAAGAACTCACAATTCAGATGCTTTCACAAACATAATATGCATATAAATACAACAGCTTACTCCTGATTTTCAAGAATATCCTTTAAGATTTCAAAATCTGTGTTGAATTCACGTTGGATGGTGCGTTCGACCACTGGCCCGGCCAGTTTGAAGAAATGACCGACATCCACTTCCAGCGAACGCGTCACCCGCGTGCCGCCGTCGATTTCGCTGTAACGCAGTTCTGCCGTCATTTGCAACGGACCGGATGTGGTTTTCGCTTTCCAGTGATGCTCGTCGGCATCGTGCTCAATTACTTGCCAGTCCTGCTCCCACAAACGACCGAGAAATTTGGCTTTTACATGGTAAACCGTACCGACCTGAATCGCCCCGCCGGAATCGCGCCGCGATTCGACCACCGAGGTCTGCCACAACGGATCATTATCGCTGTCGTCCAGAAAATCATGCACGTCCTCAAAGGAACGCTTGATATCAATACTCACCTCAACCTTACGTTTTCACATGTACTTCCTCCTTGTTTGTGCCATAAGTGTGCATGTTCAGATTTAGCAAAACAAGCCTCTGTCATACACTTTTCAGTAACACATAAGCTGTCCGGTTCGGATAGAACACAGATTGCCCGGTGTGGGGATTGCCTTTTAATGTCATCACAAAAGAAACAAATAGAAGCTTCAGGCCTTCAATTTTTACTTATTTCAGAGCTTTTATCATCCATTCCGCGTTTTTGTCTTGCCCTAGCGGTTTCTCTTGGCATTATTCACGCGCCAGCAAAGGCCGGGATGGCGGAACTGGTAGACGCACGGGACTTAAAATCCCGAGAACTTAGGTTCGTGCGGGTTCGACTCCCGCTCCCGGTACCAGATTATCATCACTGTCCGCCGCCAGCTTTTCTTCGCCTCCGCCAAGGCGGCTTTACAGAAACAAGAAAAACAGTAACCTTGTTTATTCATCTTGCTGAATTATGCAATCATGCAAAAGGCTGGAGGGAAACGTGCAGGACGCAATGTTTTTACGTATTTATCTGTCCGAATCGGATCACATCGATGGTGAGCCGGCCATGCAGGCTGTGCTCAACGAATGCCGCGCGGCCGGCCTGAATGGCGTTACGGTCATGCGTGGCATTGAAGGCATGGGACTGCACAATGTGGTACATACCAGTAGTTTTCTCTCCATGTCCAGCGAATTGCCGCTTGTCGTTGAAGCCATTGATAGCCCTGAAAAAATCAAGCAAGCCGTAGAAATATTACGTCCAAAAATTGGCAAGCGGCTGCTCGCTGTCTGGCCTGTTTCGGTAATGCGCCATTCGGGAGGCCATGAATGAAAAAAATTATCAGTACAGTTCCCCTATTCTCCGAACTTGATAGCGACGAAATCGAGGCCATCAGCAGCCTTGTATCAAGCAAACAATACGGCAAGAACATGATTGTCGTACAAGAAGGCGAACCGGGCGATTCGATGGCGATTATTCTCAGCGGCTCGGTCAAAGTATCGCAATATTCTCCGGATGGCCGCGAGGTGGTTCTCTGTCTGCTGGAAAGCAGCTCGTTTTTCGGTGAAATGGCCTTGCTCGATGCCGAACCACGTTCAGCCACCGTCACCACCATGGAAGCAACCGAACTCGGGCACATCCGGCGAGGTGATTTTGAACGCCTGATGCTTGATATGCCGCATCTGACAAAAAAACTGTTATCCGAAATCGTACACCGGCTGCGGCGCACCAATCTGGTGCTGGCACATATCAGTACCATGGATGTCAATCACCGCCTGTACGCCTATCTGAACGACTACTGCGAACAATTCGGTGCCCTGCGTCCCGACGGACGCATCGAAATCAAGCTGCCTACCCACCAGTTGATGGCCGATCAATTATCAAGCAGCCGTGAAACCATCTCCCGCGCCATCAGCACGCTGAAAAAAGACGACGTGATTATTCCGCTGGCGGGTCGTGGTCGCGTGAAAGTCGATGTGGATGCACTGGACGACATGATTGAGGATTTCGACTGATACTTTCGGTGTTTTTGTAAGAAATTTACATAAGTCTGTTCACACTAATTTAAATAAAAACAGCCGGTGATCCTTATCGAACCACCGGCTGTTTTTTTTCTGTTCAAGCCTACTGATTAATAATCAGTAGCCCTTGCCATGCTACTTAATCATCAGACTTATCTGATTCATCATCATTGTCAGCATTCAGACCCTGTGGCAAGACGTCAACCACCGAGCTATTGCCGCTCGCATCCGTCGCCGTGACTCTGAGAATCATCGCTGGGGCTTCAATTTCGAGAA
>JAJRWP010000037.1 GCA_021545645.1 Zetaproteobacteria bacterium
GCTTGGGCGGGCGTGGAAGCCGCGCCCATTGGCATTGCCTTGCATGCGGCCCTGCAAAACGTCGCCGAAAAAGGCATCGAAATGTGGCAGACGTCGGATAGCGAACAGGTGCAGGCAGCCATGCGGCGTATTTTGTTGCTGCAAGGCTTATCTGGCGAACGCCTGGATGGTGCGCTTGCTGCGGCTATGCAGGGTTTGAATCGCACGTTAAACAGCGAGCGCGGGCGCTGGGTTCTCTCTGCCAAACATCAACATGCGCATGCCGAATGGTCGCTGAGCAGCGCCAGTGCGCGCGGACAGGTGCGCATGCGGGTGATTGACCGCTGTTTTGTCGATGATGCAGGCATACGTTGGATCGTCGATTACAAAACAGGCGCGCACGAAGGTGCCGATTTAGAACAATTCCTCGCTCAAGAGCGCCAGCGTTATTGCAAGCAACTGATGGAATATGCGCAACTGGTTGGCGAACGTGATAAGCACCGTTATCCGATTCGCCTCGGCCTGTATTTCCCGCTGCTCAATGCTTGGGACGAATGGGCGGCAGACGAGATTTAGGGTTGGAGTGGCTCCTCACGCATCTGCATGGCCGGCTGTTGCTATTTGTGGCGTATGGGGTGGAAGTTGAAGGAATAATTTCAGTAGAGGTTAGCGTCGTGCAAGTCTATTGCGTGTTGAAGGTTATGGAGCATTCAAGGCCTTATATATCTGCCCCCCCCAACGATATACGCACGAGCGCCTTATTATACGTTTTGTAGCAGTTTAAGCTGTTTACCGTCAGAATTGACCCATGCCGTAAGTCCATTGGCACTACCGCCATGAATTGTTGCTGCAGCAGAGCTAGGGCTAGAGAATTCAACATCTTTTGTAAAAATATAAGCACCATTTTCTTTAAGAAGTGCACCTTCTTCTATGAGCGTATTGCGCTGCACTAGCACGCTTGGCCACTTTTTAGCTGAATCTCTTTCTTCGAGTACTGCCTGTGAACCTTTAAGAACAACAATTCCATTTGGGGTTAAATAGCCCGATGCTTTTAAATTCTTAATATTACAACTGAGTAGATCTTTTTGTTTTTCTTCATCGGTTATTGAAAATGTTTTTACAAACGCTTCAACTCCGAGTACTGGTAACACTTGCTGCATGTTTTCTAAGAAAACCTCCATATCTTCACGGTCTGATTCTGGAAGTTTTGCTCCACTTCCTTGGCTATTCTTTACATCAGATCGAGCAATATCAATAAGACGACCTTCGATATATTTGATATGTGCTTTGGTCAAATTCTCATCTTTTGTGATGAAAAATGTGATATTGTTCCAGAAATCTTTTGATAAATGGGTTTTTATTCTATCACGAATACATTCGGCCTCACCGATATAAATAGTACTTTTATTTGTTTCGGGGTTTGTGCCAGTAAGAAAGTAAACACCAGAATGCAAAGACTCATCTCTAGCTAGAAGCTTATCAAATTCACTTCTTGGTCCCGATACGGCTTTACCAGTCCAGTTTGATAGCTCAGCTGTACGAAGTCTTTTTGGGTCTCCGTATGCGAGAAATATTTTCAATGTTGCTGTTGGCACACTCTGTCCTTATGTATAACTTAGTAATATGTGTACTTGATTATCCATATATTACCCTCCTATATGCACCTTTGATTTCTGATGGTATTGCATATTACGGGTAAAACAAGGAATTCAGGCTACTCATCCCACCACATGCAGTTTTAGACTTCTTTTTCGTGAAAGGCAAGGTCGGGATACATTCTTTTTGCATTCGGGGGATTTGGCAGCAGTATCGGTGCTTATGGGCAAACAATCGAAAAGCAAGGCGAAACGCAAAACATCGGCGTGGTATCAGCGGCATGCCAACGATCCGCATGTAAAACGGGCGCAGGCCGAGGGTAAGCGTTCGCGGGCGGCATTTAAATTGACGGAAATACTGGATAAATATCAGTTATTGCGCAAAAAAGGCGCGGTGATTGTTGATCTCGGTAGCGCGCCGGGTTCGTGGAGCGAGGAATTGGCGCAGCGGGTCGGTGCGGACGGTTTGGTGGTGGCGGTGGATTTGCTGGAGATGCAGCCGCTCAGCGGGGTGGCGTTTATTCGCGGCGATTTCACTGAAAGCGCAACCTTGGCGGAAATGGATGCGGCGTTGGACGGGCGCGCGGTGGATATGGTGGTTTCGGATATGGCTCCGGAAATGAGCGGCCACAAACTGGTCGATCAGGCGCGCTGCATGGGCTTGAACGACGAAACGCTGTCGTATGCGGTGAATCATTTGCGTCAAGGCGGGCATTTGTTGCTCAAAAGCTTTATGGGTGAGGGATTCGATGCCTTTAAACAGGAGATGCGCGGCTGGTTTGCGACCTTGCGCATTATCAAGCCGCAAGCCAGCCGCAAGGCATCGAGCGAAATTTTTATTCTCGGTACGGAATTCCGGCGTTAACCTCCATTAGGGATCGTGGATTCTATTTTCTGCTGTTGCGATCAAGCTTGCGAATAATATCGCCCATGCTGCGCAGCACATAAGCCATCAGTTTCATGGCCAGTTTCGGATGCTGCTGCATCAAGGCATGGTAGTTTGCACAGGATATTTTATAGACTTCGCAGGGTGTTTCGGCAAGCACATCGGCGGTGGCCGGTTCGTCGCCGAAAAAACTGATTTCACCGAAGGTACGGCTGTCCTGCCGGGTATCGAGGGTGACTGCATGGGCGCTGTTTTTATGCACAATGCGCACCTTGCCCGAATGCACAACATAAAGATGCATGACCGAAGTCCCCTGATGAATCATCGGCATCCCGGCAGCGACGAATTCGGCTTCAAAGGCAGCAGTCAGTGCTGCCAGATCGTCTGCCGAGGGTGAATCAATGCGCAGCTCTCTGGCCAGCCATTCGATGTTAAGTTGCATCTTATACCTCCATTTCGATCAATTAAATTTCAATGATAGTCCGATTGCCAATGCATTGTAGCGCATTGCCTGATTGGTCGCTGACGGGCGGGTGGCTTACAAGGAATCTGCACTGTTGTAGCTTGGGCCGATGCGTTTATTGTCACACGTCCGGGTTGGGTTAAAACCCTCGCCTTCAGGCGAAGGCTTCAGCGTGATATGATTGAATTATGGGAAAGCATTACAGGAAATCGAGCCATAGTGTTTTCAGCATAGAAGTGCATTTGGTGTGGATTA
>JAJRWP010000038.1 GCA_021545645.1 Zetaproteobacteria bacterium
CGAATACGCGAAGATGGTAGAATAACGGACATCGAAACAAACCTACCGACTAAGGCAGGCAACGACAATTACCTGTCTGTACATACGGTGATTGCTGTAGAAAAACAAAACCTCGCCCGCAGCGCATCTGGAGCCTTGCAATCCGCGCAAGGCACGCGTGGAATAGCGACATGAGCGCCACAACAAATGAAATCAGTTGCAACCTGAACAGCGCCTGCGATTGTGTGCATGTGCTGTCGTCGATGGTGCAAGTGATGGCGCAGCGGGCGGGTGTATCCGACAAGCAAACCAATCGCATGGTATTGGCAGTTGACGAGCTTTTCGCCAATATCGCCCAACACGGCTATCATGGCCGCGAAGGTAAAGTGGATATGCATGCCTACTGCAAGGATGGTGCGCTGAGTTTCGAACTGCGCGATTATGCCGAACCCGTTGACGATGCCGGATTATTGTCTGCCGATCCGCCGCAACCGGGCGTGGAAATTTCACCGGGTGGTTTGGGGCTTCACCTGATGTATGCAGTGATGGATATTGTCGAACACGAAGCATTGGCCGATGGAAACCGCTGGCGGCTTATTAAATATCTCCACAAGGAAAACAACGATGAAACTTGAAATCGCCGAAACAAAACAAAGCGAAAGCGCAGCGCGTTTGACGCTTGACGGTGTGGTAAACATCCACACCTCGGTGCAACTTCGCCAACGCATCAAACCCATGCTCAACGATAAAAGCCGGGAAATTCATGTGGATTTGAGCGGTGTCAGATTCATCGATTCGGCAGGGCTGGCAACCTTGGTCGAGGGTCTGCAATGGAGCCGTGCCAGTGAAAACAGGCGATTTGTACTCTCCGGTCTGAACGAAAATGTACGCGACATCTTCGAATTGGCTAAATTGGATACCATCTTCGAAATAGAGGATGGGAAAACAGCTTGAATTATACCGATATGCGCGTTTTTATCGCCGAGCTGGAAAAACGCGGCTGGCTGAAGCGGATTGATGCCGAGGTCTCGACAGAACTGGAAATCACAGCCATTTCGCGGCGTGTTTTAGAAGCTGGCGGCCCGGCATTGTTGTTCGAAAACGTCAAAGGCCACAACATGCCGCTGCTCGCCAATCTTTTTGGCACACCAGAACGTATCGCGCTGGGTATGGGACTCGCATCGGTGGATCAACTGCGCGACGTCGGCGAATTGTTGGCTGCATTGAAAGAGCCGGAACCACCGAAAGGCATGCGCGATGCGTGGGAAAAGCTGCCGCTGTATAAAAAAGTGCTGCATATGACCCCGAAAACGGTGAAAAAAGCGCCGTGGCAGGAAATATCGCTGACCGGCGACGAGGTGGATTTATCCCGCCTGCCGATTCAAAGCTGCTGGCCGGACGATGCCGCACCGCTTATCACTTGGGGACTGGTGATTACCAAAGGGCCGAACAAAGAGCGGCATAATCTGGGCATTTACCGGCAGCAGCTTATCGGCAAAAACAAACTGATTATGCGCTGGCTCAAGCACCGTGGCGGCGCGCAGGATCACCGCGAAGCCAAATCCGCAGGCGAAACACGTTTTCCGTGCGCGGTGGTTATTGGCGCTGATCCGGCAACCATTCTGGCGGCAGTCACGCCGGTTCCCGATACCTTGTCCGAATATCAATTTGCCGGATTGTTGCGCGGCAAAAAAACAGTGGTCTGCCAAGGCTTGAGTGTGCCGCTGGATGTGCCTGCTTCGGCGGAAATCGTGCTTGAAGGCTATGTATCGCTCGATGAATATGCTGAGGAAGGTCCGTTTGGCGATCACACCGGCTACTACAACGAAGTGGAAAAATTTCCGGTCTTTACCGTCGAGCGCATGAGCATGCGCAGCGATGCCATTTACCATTCGACCTATACCGGCAAACCGCCGGACGAGCCTGCGGTACTCGGCTTGGCCTTCAACGAGGTGTTTGTGCCGATTTTGCGCAAGCAATTTCCGGAAATTATCGATTTTTATCTACCGATGGAAGGCTGTTCTTATCGTGTAGCCGTGGTCTCCATCAACAAAGAATACGCCGGACATGCCAAGCGGGTGATGTTTGGCATTTGGTCGTATCTGCGCCAATTCATGTACACCAAATTTATTATTGTCGTCGATAAAGATATTGATTGCCGCGACTGGAAAGAGGTGATTTGGGCGATTTCGACACGCTGCGATCCGGCGCGTGATTTCACTTTTGCCGAGCGCACACCGATTGATTATCTCGATTTTGCATCGCCGATTTCCGGCCTCGGCTCTAAAGTCGGCATCGATGCGACAAATAAATGGGAAGGCGAAACAACACGCGAATGGGGGCGTGTGATTGACATGCCAGCCGACATTGAAGCGCGAGCCGAGGCATTATTGCGCGAATTGGGCATGCTTAACGAGGATGATTGTAAGCCCGAACAGCCTGAGACCTAAACCGCTTACTCTTCCGGTTCATCCTGTTCGCGCACTTCGATAAGTCCGGCGTCTTCAAGCAGTTGACGGGGCCGCTCGGAATCAGTGAGCAACAATTCCTCAACGCTATCGATATCCGCAGCGCCGGGAATCGCACGATGCACCTCGGCACTGGCTATTTGCACGATTTTTACCGCAACCGAAGTCGATTCGATACTGTGGTGGTCGTGTACCGTCTGGCAAACGATGGAAGGAAACTGCCAAAGCTTCAATAATTCCGCACCTGCTTCGGCATGATCAAGACCGAACGCCGCCTGCTCGGCGGCAACCAGTTCTTCGCCTTGCATATTGGCCAGCCTGCTCTCGAAATACTCCATATCGACACGGATGCCGAGAATCGCACGGCCAATATCGTGCAGCAAACCGATAGTAAACAGTGAATCCTGATCGTAATCCAATAGTGCGGCCATGCGTTTGGCCAGCAAGGCAACACCGAAAGCATGCCCCCATAACGCACGAATATGTGTCATACCGGCAGGGATGGCAAAACCGTAAATCAGCGACATAGCCATACCGATTTGCGCTGTTTCGCGTGTGCCGAGACGGGCCACGGCCATCGGTAAGGAAGCGATATTTTTACCCATCGGATTATGCAACTGCGAATTGGCAAATTTCAGCACCATCGCCGTAGTTGCCTGATCGGTAGCAACGATACGCGCCAAATCGGCGGCCCCGGCATGCGGATCTTCGATAACTTCGCGGATACGCGTATAACGATCGGGCAACGATGGCAGATTGTCCACCATTCTGATCAAGGTCAGGCTTGATTCACGGTCCATCGTTTGCAGTGTCATCGTTCAATCCTTTGTAGGGGCCATTTTATTGGCAGAAGCACCCTGCCGGAAATCATTCCACCAGAAAAACGAGCATGAATGATGCCAATTAACGGGCGGCTTGTTCGGAAGACGTGCTTGTGTACAGCTTGACAGTCAATTCCGGAACATTTTTGCTGCCTTGCAGATTGATGTAAATATCATCGCCGACAGGCAGCACGCCGGTAATTTCAGCTTTCCGGTGCAGTGCAATGCGCGTTGCCGCGCGACCATCCCATGCCCACAATGCAGAGGGCTTGGAATCGTCGGTAATCCATAACAGCTGGCGTTTAGCATCCCACGCCAGATTATCGGGATGCACAATGCGTTCGTCCTGCAACAGCGTGGTCAGCTCTGCATGTTGCCCATGATCCTGCAACACCAGCACACGCCCGGCATCGGTCTCGGCTAACACAATCCGGCCATCGGGTAGGGTTTCCATATCTTCCAAACGGTTGAAACTGGCCGCCTGCAATTGCTGCGCTGCCGCTCGCGCATTATCGGGATCGCGCACTTCGCGCCAGCGATAATCGCCATCCAGCACATCAAGGCGGCGGCTCTTTAATTCAAGGCGGTAAATCGCGCCGTTTTTATCTTCGTCGGCAAGGTAGGCAAAGCGCTGATCCGCCGAAAAGGTCAAACCCTCGTGCGCAAACCTTCCTGCCGGACGGTATGGCGCAATGGCATCGTAGCTAACATACATCGATAGGCGTTCCACCGTTTGATCAGGCGGCAACTTATCGACATCGGCAATGCGCCAGATCAGCCCTTCGGGAAATTCTTCACCAATCCACAAGCTGCCATCAGGGGCAAATTTAAGCGCATCGGCGCGCATCAGACCGGAAATCAACACATGCCGTCGCCCGGTCTTTAGATTAACCACCGCCAAACTCGGAAACGATACGCCAGCTCTGGTTTCGCAACTGACATAAAGCCACGTTCCGTTTGCCGAAAGCGCCAGCATATCCGGGTGCATATTGCGCCAGACGGCAATCGATTTGGCCTGCCATCCAGCCTCCAACTGCAGCCCAATCGGATTCATTTCGCAGCCTGAAAAAAGCAGCGGCAAGAGGAATAGGGCAAAAATCCGTCGCATACCGCAACTGTCCGGCAAAAAACGCGCCTCTGCAAGTGATGGTTTGCTCGAGCAGAGCGGTTAGGGTTCCGACATCATGGTTTCCGTTTCGTCCCTGTACCACATCCGCCTTTTTTATGCCGCATATTTTGCTGC
>JAJRWP010000002.1 GCA_021545645.1 Zetaproteobacteria bacterium
ACGGCGACGCAGAGCATTGAGGCATGCGTGGATCAAATTGTGGATTGGCTGGCGGCGCGGCATATGATTCAGCAGCAGGGGGATTCATGAGCACACCGATTAAAGCTGTGGTTTTGGCTGGCGGTTCGGGCAGCCGTTTGTGGCCGCTGTCTCGCCAGCAATTACCCAAGCAATTTCTTAAATTGGACGGCGATTCTTCGTTGTTGGAGTCTACGATTCATCGTTTGCAGCCGTTGGTCGGCAAAGACGATGTGTGGGTGGTCACCGGTGAAACACATGCTTCCGGCGAAGCTTACGCAGAGTTAGCAGCCTACAATCAGATTCTTGAACCGGTGGGACGCAATACTGCACCAGCGATTGCGCTGGCTGCGGCATTGCTGATGGATCAGACAGGCGATGATCCGGTGATGGTTGTGCTGCCCGCCGATCACATTATTAAACGCCCCGAAGCTTTTCGTGCGGTGCTGCAACAGGCGGTTGAAGTGGCGGAGAGTGGCCAGTTGGTGACCTTCGGGATTAAGCCGGATCGCCCGGATACCGGGTTTGGTTATATTGAGACAGAGGCTGCATCCGACAGTTCGGCACTGCCCGTCAAGCGTTTTACCGAAAAGCCGGACGCAGCAACTGCCGAGCGCTTTTTGGCGCAGGGCAATTATTACTGGAATTCGGGCATGTTTGTCTGGCGCGCATCAGTGATTCTTGATGAAATCCGTAGATGGATTCCTGAGCTTGATACTGTGTTGCAGCAGATGCGCGCAGCTTGGCAGCAGGGCGAGGCTTGGCAGAAAGTGGTGCAGCGGAGTTTTGCCGATATGCCGAATGTTTCCATTGATTACGGAGTGCTGGAGCATTCGCAGCGGGTTAGTTTGGTTCCCTGTGACATCGATTGGTCGGATGTCGGTAGCTGGGATGCGGTTTACGAAATTTCGACGCCTGACGAAAATGGCAATGTGCTTGATGGTGATGTGATTGCTATTGACTGTGCCGGTTCGCTATTGCGCGGCAAAGAGCGTTTACTGGCCGCAGTGGGTCTTGAAGACATGATTGTTGTCGAAACAGCTGATGCGATTCTGTTGGCGCGGCGCGGCGATAGTCAGCGGGTGCGCGAGATTGTCGATAAACTGAAAGCGCGCGGCAGCCGCGAACATATTGAGCATTTAACCGTACGCCGCCCATGGGGCAGCTATACGGTGCTTGAAGATCACGATTCGGGTTATAAAATGAAACGCATCGAAGTGACGCCGGGGCATCGTCTGAGTTTACAGCGCCATCAGCATCGTTCCGAGCACTGGGTTGTTGTTTCCGGCACGGCAACGGTGACGTGCGACACGGAAACATTTACAATTTCCAAAAACGAGAGTGCTTATATCCCCATTGGCGTTAAGCACCGGCTTGAAAATAAAGGGCAGGTTCCGTTACATATTGTCGAGGTGCAGGTTGGTGAGTATCTTGGCGAAGATGATATTGAGCGGTTCGACGATTCATACGGCAGGACGGAGCGAAGATGAATAACAAAACATCGCAAAAGATATTGATGCCGATTGTCCTCGGAAAGGTCGAGGCATGTTTGGCGGAATGCCTATCCGATAAAAACGACACGGCATTGGGCTGTCGCAAGTAAATGATTGATTCCGGCATGCAAAAACACGCGAAAATTCATGTGGCTGGGCATCGCGGCCTAGTCGGATCGGCATTGGTTCGCTGCTTGCAGAAAAATGGTTATAATAATCTTTTGCTGCGCACATCGGCTGAGCTTGATTTGCGCGATGCGCATGCGGTGGATGCCTTTTATGATGCTGAAAAGCCGGAATATGTGATGCTTGCTGCGGGCAAGGTGGGTGGTATTCATGCCAACCAGTCTTTCCCCGCCGATTTTATTCGCGATAATTTGCAAATCGCTATAAGCGTGATTGATGCTGCTTATCGGCATGGTTCGAAGAAACTTCTGTTTCTTGGCTCGTCCTGTATTTATCCGAAACTGGCGGCACAGCCGATTCGCGAGGAATATTTGCTCGAAGGCGCGCTGGAGCCGACCAACGAATGGTATGCGATAGCGAAAATTTCCGGGCTGAAGGCATGTCAGGCATATCGCCGGCAGTACGGTTTCGATGCGATCAGTGCCATGCCGACCAATCTTTACGGCCCCAACGATCATTACGATTTGGAAAAATCGCATGTGCTGCCGGCGTTGATTCGCAAATTTCATCTCGCCAAGTTGGCCAAAGCCGCAGATATGGATGGCTTAATGCGTGATGAGGCGGTGTACGGACACATCCCCGACGATATTCTCGGCATGCTCGGTTTGCAGCGTCATGGCGATGGCTTTTCGCCGTTGGCCGGACACGATGTTGCGGTGATGCTGTGGGGTAGCGGCTCGCCGAAGCGTGAGTTTCTTTATGTCGATGATTTGGCGCAGGCATGTTTGTTTTTATTGCAACATTACAGCGATGATGTGGCCCTGAATGTTGGCGTTGGCGAGGATGTCAGCATCTTTGAATTGGCCGAAACCATACAGTCGATCGTCGGGTTCGATGGCGAGGTGGTCTGGGATGCCAGCAAACCCGACGGCACGCCGCGTAAATTGCTTGATGTCGGGCGCATCAACGCGCTGGGCTGGCGGGCGGAAACCGATTTGCAAAGTGGTATCCAGCGCAGTTATGCGGATTATTTAAGCCGCCTCTGAGTTTTTAGCACGGATTGTGGCTTTTTGGCACGTCGCTTGCGCAATTTCTGTTTATGATTCTTGCACAGTGGGCTTTTCTTAAGCATGATGATTGTCTTTTGCTGCGTAAATGGCCTGTTGTTCATGCCAAGTGGCGGAGGAAAAGAATAGCCGCAAAAGCGGGTGTGGGGTTTAATTTTTCCAATGGCCAAGCGTGTTATGTTATCGGGGCTTAGATTTTGTCTGCTGTTTGGCGGGCTATTTCTGGTATTTGCACCGTGGCAGGCGATGGCCGTGGCAGCGCAAATTTCCGTGGTTCGCGGCAATTTTATTTACACCGAGGATCATCAGAGCGGCAGCGCGGCAAAAATTTCCTATCAGGTGGAGCCTGCGGTTTATCAGGGCATTGATGCTTGGCGTATCGCATGGAATTGCGAACGCATGGATGCTGTGCACTATATCCGCCGTTCCGATGGTGTGCCGCTGTATGCCAAACGCACCAATCATGTTCTGCAACGTAGCGTCGAGGTGAAATACAGTCTCGACCCTAGCAAGCCGCATATTTATCGCCGCGAAAGCCGCGATGAAACGGTGATCCGTCGCATACGTCAGGCTGACTTAATAGATTTGGGAGCCTTGCCGCAGCTGTTATCCGCTTTACAGGCATCGGCAGCGGGCGATGAATTGCATTTTTCCAGTATTGATTACAACGAGGGCGAAGTGTACGCCTTGTTGGCCAAGCGCGTCGGCTACCGAACGGTGAAGATCATGGGCGAATCAATCCGTTGTGCCATTTTCGATGTGAATCTCGATTCGTGGAAAGCGGCGTTCAATCCGACGGTGCAGGTATTGGTTCCGACCGTGCCGGGGTTAAGTAATTTTGCCGCCTATGCCGGGCCTGATCCGGCGGGAAGCGGCGAGAAGCTAACGTTTCGTATGCTTAGCCGTGATAGCGATGTTGCTGTTTTACAACCGGAAGAGAGCAAACTCGCCATTCATTAATTTATCCGTCTAAGTTAGTTCTTTTTCAGACTTGTCAGCAGCAGTAAAAGCACCGAAACCGAAATGCAGGCATCGGCGATATTGAATGCCGGCCAGTGGTATGCCTCGCCGCCAATCACCACATACCAATCGATAAAATCGACCACATAACCGAATTGCAGACGATCCCAGATATTGCCGACGGCTCCAGTCAGAATCAGGATTAACAACCATGAAATATTGCCCGGTGCTGCCCGCTCTCGCCACCACCATACACTAACCACAGCGGCAATGCCGATGGTTACGCCAAGCAACAATGCAGTTCGCCACTGATGCCCCCAATCGGCCAGCAATGAAAACGCGACGCCGAAATTATGCGCGCGCACGATGTTAAAAAAACCATCGATCACCGTCATATGAAAAAATGGAATCTGCTGCTCAATCCACCATTTGCTGAGCTGATCGGCAGTCAGCAGCAACGCGAATACGGCGATTTGTGCCTGTGTTTTGTTTTTCAAGAAGTAAGCACTTCAAAACAGCGGGAACAGAGTTCGCTGTGTTCGGCATGATCCGGTTTGGCAGGTGTACCGACATTCCAGCAGCGCGGGCATTTGGTTCCGCTGTCTGCGGCGACTTGAATAGCGTCGCCGTGCTGAATTTTGGCGACGATGAACAGTTGTTCGTAGGTTTCGCCAAGCGATTCGGCAAACTTGGCATCCAGCCCCGGCACAGTGACCTGCGCGGCAATCGATGAACCGACGATTTTATCTTTTTTGGCCTGATCCAGTGCCGAATTAACCTGTTCGCGCACGGTGAAAAAGGCCTCCCATGCGTTTGTATCCACGGCAATATCGGAGATTTTGGCAAAGACTTGCAGGTGAATGGATTTTTCATCGGATTGCGGCAAATATTCCCAAGCCTCCTCGGATGTGAACGGTAAAATCGGCGCAATCATGCGAATCAACGCATCGGCGATGTCGTACAATGTGGATTGTGCCGAAGCGCGGCGCGTTGAATCGGCGGCATCGCAATACAGCCTGTCTTTAATCACATCGAGATAGAAGCCACCCAGTTGTACCGAACAGAAATGATGCACTTCCTGATGAATGCGATGAAACTGATAGGTTTCATAGGATGTTTGCACACTCCCGGCCAATTCTGCCAAGCTGTGCATGGCCCATTGATCAAGTTTATTGCGTTCGGCGAGTGGCACACGCTTGGCAAGATCGAAGCCCTGCAGATTACCGAGCAGAAAACGAATCGTATTGCGGATGCGCCGGTAGGATTCGGCCAAGTGCTTGACGATTTCATCGGAAATACGAATATCCGCCGAATAATCGGAGGAGGCAATCCATAAACGCAGAATATCTGCGCCCATCTGCTGAATGATTTTCTGCGGTGCAATCACATTGCCGCGCGATTTGGACATTTTATTGCCGTTTTTATCGACCACGAAGCCGTGTGTTAGCACACCTTTGAATGGCGCAACGCCGCGAGTTCCGACACTCTCCAGCAAGGACGACTGGAACCAGCCGCGATGCTGATCGCTACCTTCCAGATACAAATCGGCAGGTGAGCCTAAATCGTCGCGCTGTTCCAGCACGCAGGCATGGGTGCTACCGGAATCGAACCAAACATCGAGAATATCGGTTTCCTTCTCGAAATCCGTGCCGCCACAATCCGGACAAGCAGCACTTTCCGGCAGAAAAGCATCCACGTCTTTGGCAAACCAGACATCGGCCCCCGCATGTTCAACCTGTTTGGCAATGTTCTCAATCACATCCGGCGTGGTCACTTTATGTGAACCGCAGGTGCAGCGAATGGCGGTAATCGGCACACCCCAGTTGCGCTGCCGCGAAACGCACCAGTCTGGGCGCTGCTCAACCATGGCGCGAATGCGATTTTCACCCCAATCGGGTGTCCAAGCTGTTTTTTTGATTTCGGCGAGTGCTTTTTGGCGCAAATTATTGGCATCCATGGCGATAAACCACTGCGGTGTGGCGCGGAAAATCAGCGGCTTGTGACAGCGCCAGCAATGCGGATAGGAATGCACGATTTCCGAGGTTTCCAATAAAGCACCGCAATCGCGCAGATGCTCAACCATAATCGCATTGGCCTGATACACATGGCGGCCTTCGACCACCGGCGTACCGGCTTCGAAAACACCGGTATCGCCGACCGGATTAAAGGCCTTGAGGCCGTATTTCATACCGATTTCGTAATCTTCCTGACCGTGACCGGGGGCGGTATGCACAGAGCCTGTTCCGGCCTCCAGTGTGACATGCTCGCCGACCAGGACCGGGGCGTTTTGATCAAGATACGGATGGCGGAAAATCCGCTTATCTAGCTGCTTGCCATGAAAGCGCGCAACAACCGCGCCCTCTGCACCGATTGCGGAAAGCACGTCATTCTTCAAATCTTCGGCCAAAATCAGGATTTCGCCATCTTTTAGATTGGCATTATCGCCAGCATCGGTGATTTGAACTGCCGCATATTCGATATTCGGGCCGACCGAGACAGCTAAATTGGCCGGAATTGTCCACGGCGTGGTGGTCCAAATCACGATGGCGATGTCGCCGCTTAATTCAGGCGATATATCGCTTAAATCTTCACCGGCGGCGAATTTCACATAAATCGAATGCGAGGTGTGATCGTCATACTCCACTTCCGCTTCGGCCAGTGCGGTAGCGCAGGAAACGCACCAATGCACCGGTTTCGCGCCTTTATACAAACCGCCGTTGTCCAGAAAACGGCCAATTTCGCGCACCGTATTGGCTTCAAAATGGAAATCCATGGTCACATACGGATTATCCCAGTCGCCGATCACCCCGAGGCGCTTGAATTCCTCGCGCTGCACGTCGATTTGCCCCTTGGCATAGGCGCGGCATTCGGTGCGGAATTCGGCATCGCTAATATCTTCTTTTTTGCGCTTCTTTTTCTTGAATTTTTCTTCGACTTTCAACTCAATCGGCAGGCCGTGGCAATCCCAACCCGGCACATACGGCGCGTCATAACCCATCATCGAACGCGAACGCACAACAATATCCTTGAGCACCTTATTCACCGCATGACCGATGTGAATATTGCCGTTGGCATACGGCGGGCCGTCGTGCAGCACGAAACGCGGTGCATCTTTGCGGGTGGCGCGCAACTGGCCGTAAATATCGGCTTCATCCCACTGCTTTAAACGCTCCGGCTCGCGATTTGGCAGGTTGCCACGCATTGGAAAATCCGTTTGCGGCAGAAATACGCTTGGTCGATAATCAAATTTCTCGGTCAAAGTAAAACCCCATGTTTAGACGCAGATGGACGCAGATATACGCAGATTTAAATTCTGCTTTGTATCTTGCGCCGGACTTGCACCTGCTTGTTTGCGAAGTTTATTAACAGCCCAACTTCAAGCCCCGTAGCTTTAAGATAGTTGACCAGTTGCACTTCATGTACCGGCAGGATATGCGTTACGGCTTTCAATTCCAGTATGATTTTCTTTTCAACGACTGAATCGGCGAAGTATTCACCGACAATTGAATCTTTGTACGCCACTTGCAGTGCTGCCTGCTGCACGACATTCAAGCCTGTTTTAGCCAATTCGATGCTCATTGTATTCTCATACACTTTTTCCAAAAACCCTGAACCCAAGGTGTTATGGACGGTAAATGCAGCTTGAATAATTTTCTCAGTCAATGCTGCGTGTTTAAATCCATCTGCGCTCACCTGCGTTAATCCGCGTCTAAAATTGCTCTTGCCATTTTGCAGTCTTCGCCGATTTGGCGGGCCAGATCAGCAGCATCGGTGAAGGCGCGATCTTCGCGGATGCGCTCAACAAAGGTGACTTTCAGGCGGTGTTTGTATAAATCGGGGCAGGCATCGAAAATATGCGTTTCCAGCATCAGGGTGCGCCCTTTGAAGGTCGGGCGGTAGCCGAAATATGCCGCGCCATTCCAGCATTGGCCGCCGCTTTCGGCGCGTACTGCATAAATGCCGATTGGCGGATGCGCCAGATCGCGTACATCGAGATTGGCGGTCGGGAAGCCGAGTTTGCGCCCGCGTGCATCGCCTTTGCCGACATGCCCGGAGATGGAAAAAGGCCGCCCTAAAAGCTCTTCTGCAAGCGTAAAATCAGCGGCTTCGATGGCCGAACGGATGCGGCTGGAGGACACCACCGCGCCATGCATGGCGAAGGCTTCGGCGACGCTGACGGTAAATTGCAATTCTTCGCCGAGCGCGCGCAGCACTTCGGCATCGCCTTGGCGGTCGCGGCCGAAAGCGAAATCGTAACCGGCATGGATATGGCGAAAATGCAGGGTTTGATGCAATTGACGGACAAAGCGTTCGGCGGACCATGCTGCCAGTTGTTTATTGAAATGCAGCAGCAGTGTGGCATCCATAGCAGCGCGTTTTAAGCCTTCCAAGCGTTCGTGCAAATGGCACAGGCGGCGCGGTGCTTCGTCGGGAAAGAGTACGGCGCGCGGATGCGGTTCAAAGGTGACGGCGGTGGCCGGGCCGTGCACATGCAGCGCATGGCCGCGTGTTTCGGCCAAAACCTGTTCGTGGCCCATGTGTACGCCGTCGAAATTGCCGATGGTGATAGCGCCGCCTTGCACAGGTGCGGTTTTCCAAGTGCGCAGTATTTTCATGTTGCAGTTCCAATCATGTTCGCATGCTATTATACATTGCGTTCGAGGATGCGAAATGTGTATGGCCAGCGGTTATTTTCGTCGTCGGCGTGGTCTTCGCAATGTGTTTCCTGCCATGCGCCGCCGTCGAATTCGGGAAAATAGGTGTCGCCGGTGAAGCGGGCGTGGATTTGCGTGATATAAAGGCGGCCAGCTAGTGGCAAGGCCAATTTGTATACCTGCGCGCCGCCGATGACCATGATTTCATCTGCATCGTCTACCGCTTGTGCAAGTTCGGACAGGTCGTGAATTACCGTGCAGCCGTCAATATGTAATTCAGGCTTACGCGAAAGAACGATGTTGCGCCGTCCCGGCAGTGCTTTGCCGATGGATGCGAAGGTGGTTCGCCCCATCACTATCGGTTTGCCCATGGTTTGTTTGCGGAACCACGCCATGTCCGCAGGCAGCGTCCACGGCAGGCGGTTTTGCGCGCCAATCAGATGGTTTTCATCCATGGCGGCAATCAGTGAAATCAACATGCACGCATCCTTCCGCAAGCGCCGCCGTCTTGCAAAGGGGAGTTGCGGCAGGCGTGGATTTGCAGCTTGAAAAAGAAGCGTTACGATAGTTGACTATGTATCGGAAATTTTATGTGTTGCTGCTCATCGGTTTTGTCGCGGCCTGTGCGCCGAAAACGCCGCCAGTGGTGTCGCAATCGAATAGCCCATCGCCGGAAGTTGTGAGCGAGATGCCCGTGGCGGTCGAGCAAGCGCCGTCGGAGAAGGCTGAGGAAAAAGAAGTAGTGCTGGATACGCGTACTCGCAAGTTGCGTTTTTTCGCTTTGTTGCGACCACTGGTAGAGGCCGAAAATGCCCGTATTTTGCAGTTGCGGCAGCGGGTGCTGGCATTGCAACAACAAGGTAGCGCTTACAGCGAGTTGCAACTGCGTGATATTCGTGGTTGGGCGCAGAATTATCGCCTGCCGCTTATTGGCAAGCCACAATCGGCATTTTGGGCGCATCTGCTCAAGCGTGTGGATGTTGTGCCGTTGGAACTGGCCTTGGCGCAAGCCGCTAACGAATCGGCTTGGGGCACATCGCGTTTTTCGCGTCAGGGTAATAATTTTTTCGGCCAGTGGTGTTTCAGTAAAGGCTGCGGCATGGCCCCAGCGCGGCGCAATTCAGGGGCGACGCATGAGGTGAAGGTATTTGCCACAGCGGGCGAATCGGTGCGCGCGTATATTCATAATCTGAATACCACCAAGGTATATCGTTCGTTGCGCGGCATCCGTTTGCATTTGCGACGTGGCCAGCAGCCGCTTGATGCCATGCTGCTAGCCAGCGGTTTATTCGGCTATTCAGAGCGTGGGGCGGCTTATGTGAAAAGCATCCGCAAAATTATTCGTCGCAATCAGGCACTAATGAAAATAGCGGGCTAGATCCTTTTTCAGGGTTCAAAAATCCGTGGCATACACTCGCCACAGTGCTTTGCTCACCGCCTCGCTACTGCATATTTCTTGCAGTGTCGTTCTCGGAAGAAAATCGGCAAAGGATTCATGCGGCAGGGTTTTGCACGGATTGCCGCCGGGGAATTTCAGATGAATGGCGAGTAGATCGGCCAGATAAACGGCAAATACCTCGCTGCGTACCGCTTCCGGCACGCTTTCCACTTGTGCAAAGCCCAGATGGTGGTGAAAACGAATGCCTTGCACCAGTTTGTCGGGAAAATCCCAGTGTACCGCTAGCAGCGTACCGGCTTCAACATGCGTGCAACCGGCCATCATCGCTTCCCAATGCAGATAGCCTTTCGGCTCCAGCAGCGCGGTTGCCGGGGCTGTGGTCGAAGCACGGAGAATATGATTGAGCAACATGCGGCCCATATCGTGCAATAAACCGAGGGTGGCGGCCTCGCTCGCATTGCAATGCGGTATATGCGGGGCAATTTGCTCGGCCAGTGCCGAAACCGCCATCGCATGTCGCCACAATACCTGCTGATCGTAAAAACCCGACGCGCGGTGCAGCGCTCCGGCCAAGCAATGACGGGTTGCTGTGCTGCGCACCAGATTGCCGCCCAGATGCGAAACGGCGCGTTCCACATCGTGAATAGGGGTGAGTAAATCGAAGGCCGGTGCGTTGGCGATATGGATGATTTCCGCTGCCAGCGCGGTGTCCTGACGGATAATTTTACCGATTCCGCCCATGGATGCATGCGCGGCGAAAGCGCTTTGCAATTCATGCCATACCCACGATGGCTTGGGCATGTTGTTGATTTGCAGTTGTAGCTGTTCGATAAATTTATCGGCAGCGGCGGGTGGTTCGCAGGCGCTCGCGGTTATACCTGCACCGTCGCTTAAATCCAAATCGAAGGGCTGATGTTGTTTTGTTTCACGTTGTGTATTGCCAACTGCTTTATCGAACCAATGCATCACGATTCAATCTCCTTGCGGTAGTTTAAGCGCCGTTGAAGGCTTGTTGCATTTCGCTAAGTGTGTCGTCCAATTCGATTTCGATGGAGGCGATATGCGAATCGCTGATGCCGAGTCGCTTGATAGCGCGGAATTGCAGTGGATCGCAATCTTCCGGAACCGAATCGAGCAGTGGATCGTGGCCGAGATGCTGGGTGATAAAGCTACCCGCATCGACAAAATCGATCAGTTTTTCGCGTGGCCGGTCATCCGATTCGATGCCCTGATGCAGGATTACCTGCGTGAAAATATCGGGAAGATTCCAGTAATGAAACAGACGTGCGCCCATTTCGCGGTGCAGGCATTGCAGAATTTCAATGCGCCGTGGTTCGGGATGGGCAATCAGTTCGTCGGGCATGGCGCAAATCACCGTCGGCACGCCGATTTTGTGCAGTAAACCGGTGATAAAAGCATCTTCCGGCGTCACTTGCGGAATCATTTGCGCCAGATGTTGGGCGGCAACAGCGACGGCCAGCGAATGATTGAAATTTTTGCGAATAGCAGCTTGCAGTTGCGGTTGTTTAACCTGCATATACAGGCGGCTGGCAATGCCCATCATCAGTTGCAGCACGCGCCGCGAACCGATGCGCTGAATGGCCATCGGCAGATTGCATATTTCATGTCCTGAGGGGTTGAAGCGGGCGCTATTGGCGATGCGCAGTACGGCGGCGGAAAATGCCGGACTCTCGGAAATCACTTGCGCGATGTCTTTGCTGCCTTTTCTATCGTCGTCAATCATCTGACGCACTTTGATGACTGCATCGGGCAGCACCGGCAGTTTTGCTTCGCCGTTAATAAATTTCTGCCGTATCTTGGCGGCGATGTCGTCTATATTCATATCATAGCATCCTCTCTAAGCAGCGAATGTCTGGCGCAAATCCTCAAACTGATCTTCGACATCCATGATGATGCCGATGGCCTGCGTTTCGCTAAGGCGTATCCGTTTACTGGGCGTACAATCGGAGAAATCGAGGTCTTTCCCGTCTTCCATGCTGTG
>JAJRWP010000003.1 GCA_021545645.1 Zetaproteobacteria bacterium
CCATTGCCGCCCATTATGCGCCGACAGGTGCGGATGACGATTTGCCGGACAATGCCATCGCCCGCGCCATCGGTATTGCCGAACGCGCCGATAAATTGCTCGGCTATTTCCACCTTGGACGCATCCCCACCGCCAGCGCCGATCCGTTCGGCCTGCGCCGCGCGGCCATCGGTCTGATTCGGCTGCTAAGTGATAAGAATATCCCATCGGGAATAATACCTGTAGACATGACTTTGACTGATGTCCTGAACGAAAGTGCTAAACAATGGAATCAGCAACGAGTCACAATCGCTATTTCTCAAGAAACCCGTGAACACGTTCATGCATTTATTATCGAACGCATGATTGGTATGGCTGGTTCCTTTGATGTGTCAAAAAGTTCTATAGATGCCGCATTGAATGCATATGAAGAGACACCTCTTTATCATATTCTCAAAGTTGCCAACCTACTAACGCACTTCGCGAACTCTAGCGAAGGGCAGGCGGTTGCTACCGCCAACAAAAGAATCGCCAATTTGTTAAAGAAGGCAGAAAAAACCGCAAACGACATCAATCCATGGCTATTCCAAGAAAATGCGGAAAAGAACCTTTTCAATGCGCTAATAGCACTGGAAAATTTTGGCTTCCCCGTACTCCCCGGCGCTCAGCTAGAAGAACTTGCAAAACTTCGTGAACCTATTGATGCCTTTTTCGACGATGTGATGGTCATGGCCGAAGATGCGGATATTCGTGCCAACCGTTTGGCGCTTTTAGCGCGTTTGCGGGCGTTGTTTCTGCGGTTGGCCGATGTCTCGCGACTGTAGTGGTCTGAATCATAGAATTCCCTCTCGCCGATACGCTGATCAAACTGTTCGCCGCTTGGTTGCTGTTGCTTGGTGCAGCGATTTGGGCGTGGCGGGAAAAACTCGACCTCGGCAAAAAAATGCTTTTCGCCAGCCTGCGCGGGCTGCTGCAACTGCTGATTCTCGCCTTTGTGCTCGATTATATTTTCGATATTCGCTCGCACTGGGCGCAGGTGTTGCTTGTCCTCGCCTTCTGCATTCTCGCCGCCCGCACCTCCGCATCGCATCACAATCAACCGAAACAAGCATGGCTGGCAGCCAGTTTGGGCTTGGCAACGGCATGCACCGTCACCCTGCCGTGGTTGGCAATCACCGGTGCAGTCGATGCCGATACACGCACGCTGATTCCGCTCGCCAGCATGATCGCCGCCAACGGCATGAATGCCGTATCGCTGATGTATCACCGTATGAACGATTCGGCAGCAGGCATTGAGGGCCTGCGTTCGGCGATGATTCCGCCGGTGGATACCTTGCGTGTCGCAGGTCTTGTACACATGCCGGGCATCTTTGTCGGTATGGTTTTGGCCGGTGCTGCACCGCTGGCTGCAGCCAGCGCGCAATTAATCGTGCTTTACATGATCATCGCCTCAAGTTTTACTGCGTGTATGGTGAGTTTTTTGATGTTAAATCACCTGCGCAAGGCGCAGGCATGATGGCAACGGGTAGCACATGCGCTTAAGACGCATCGAATTAGCCGGCTTCAAGTCGTTTGTCGATCCGGTCAAGGTCGAATTGCATGACGGCATCACCGCCATCGTCGGCCCCAATGGCTGCGGCAAATCCAATATCGTCGATGCCATCCGCTGGGTGCTCGGCGAACATTCGGCGCGCCAACTGCGCGGCGGGGTGATGGATGATTTAATTTTTCAGGGCTCGGAAACGCGCCCGCCGGTCGGCGTTTGCGATGTGGAAATGACCTTTGCCGTACAAACAGGACAACTGCCCAGCCCCTACCACGAGATGGAAGAAATCCGCATCCGCCGCCGTTTGACCCGCGACGGCGGCTCGGATGCGTTTATCAACGGTAAAATGGTGCGCATCAAGGATATTGTCGATATTTTCCTCGATACCGGTATTTCCACCCGTGCCTACGCCATCATCGAACAGGGTTCGATCACCCGCATGGTCTCCGCCAAGCCGGAAGAACGGCGGGCGATGCTCGAAGAAGCCGCCGGGGTGATGAAATACCGCGCCCGCCGCCGCGAAGCCGAACGCAAAATGAAGGATACACGGCAAAATCTGGAACGCGCCGTGGATTTGCTCGAAGAAGTACGCAGCCAATGCCGCAGCCTCAAGCAGCAAGCCAGCCGCGCCGAGCGTTTTAAAAAAATGCAGGACGAATGGCAGGAAACCCAAGCGCTGTCCATGGCTATCCGTTTCCGGCAGCACCAACAACGCCACGACGCCGAACAAGCTGAGCTAAACAAAGCAGCACAATCCGAAGCCGACATGCTCAGCCAGCATGCGAGCAGTGAACGCGCCCTTAGCGAAGCGCGCGAACAACTGCTTGCACACGAAGAAATCGCTCAGAACGCACAAGACCGTCTGCGCGCCGCCGAGCAAAAACGCAGCGATATGCAACGGCAAGCCGAACGCCAAGCCGGTGAACGTCGCCTGCTCGAAGAACGTCGGCAAAGCACCGAAGCCCGCCGTCAGGAAACACGCTTGCGCAACCAGCAATTGGCCGATGAATTGGCTGATCTGGAGAAAAAACTATCCGAGCAAAGCGACACACCACTCACAGAAGCGCTTGATAAAGCAGAACAGGAAACGGAAACAGCGCAGAAAAATCACGATATTATCCGCGCCGAACGTGATTATCTGCTGGCCGAATTCGAACGCCTGCGCAGCCAGCATGCCGATGCTGCGCAACGCCGCGAGCAAGCCGCAGCCAATCTTGCCCGCATGCAGGAACGGCAACATCTGCTCAGTGGGCGCGAAGACGAAATTACCGGGCAATTGGCACAGGCAAAATAACGCGCCAAAGAGCTGGACGAAGAAATTACCACCGATTCGGCGCGCGTGCGCGACAGCGACAACATGCTCGAAGCAGCACAGCAGGAACTGAATAACGTGCGTGAACAGCGCCAAGCATTGGAAGCCGAACTCGATGCAAAACACGGCGAAACACGCCGCCTGCAAGGCGAAATCGAATCCCTCAAAGGACGTGCCGAAGCAAGCAGCATGGATGCCGATGCCAAGCAGCGTTGGCGCGAAGTGGGTGCTGTATGGGTAGACGAATCGCTACAAGTCGGTGAAGGACTGGATTTTGCCGTCAGTGCGGCGCTACGCGGCGAAGAAGGCGATGCCCAACTTCCCGCCGGTTTGAATACGCAGCAACTCGCAAAACAATTGCAGGAAGCTGGGAAACTGCCCGCCGCATTCCACACCGGCAGCGAAAAGATTCTTTTGCCGAACAGCCTTGCCGAAGCACTGAAATTAGATTCGGCACACCCGCTTTATGCGATGTTCGCCGGGGTGCTGCTGGTCGAAAACATCGCCGATGCCAGTGCTGCACTGCAAAACGAAGCACGGGCGCATGCCGTGGTCAGCCGCGATGGCTGGCGCTTGGAAAAAGGTGGCTGGCTGGTTCCTCCGATGCACAAATCCGGCGTACGCCGTCTTGCCGCACAACGCGAATTACGCCAGCAGCAGATAGCCTTGCAAAAAGCCGAAGCGGAACTGGCCCTTTGCGAACAACGATTCACCGATAGCGAAATAGCCCTGAATCAGCAGCAACAACAATGGCAGCAGGCACATATCGCCGCTACCGAAGCGCAAAGCAACAGACACGCCCGGCAAGCGGAAGCGGACCGCATTGCCGCCGAAATCGAAGCGCTGGATGCACACCTTGGCCGTCTGCGTCATGAATATCAGGAATTGATGCAAGAGCGCGATCACTGGTCGGCACAAGCAGGCGATGATGCCGTGCCGGACCCCGCTGAATTACACGCTTTAGAAACCGCATTGCAAGCCAAAAACGAAGCCGAACATAACGCCCGCCAACGCCTTGATCAGATGAACAACAGCCGCGCCGCCGCCGCACAAGCACTGGCTCTGCACCGTCAGGCCCGCGAAAGTCTTGTCCGCGAGCAACATCGCCTGCGTCAGGAAGCCGAATCGCTGCTGCAACGCATCGCGCAGGATGAAACACCACTGGAACAGCTGAACCGCGACATCGAAAACGCCGCCCAACACCGCGAATTGGATGCCGAACTGCAAGAAGCCGCTGCAGCAGTGGATGTCATGCACCGCGAACTCAACGATCTGCGCAAACAAGGTCACGATTTACAACAGCAAGCGCTGGAAGCCGAACGGCAGGAACACCGCCTGCGTGCGGTGTGGCAACAGCAGGTCAATCAGCGGCAACAACGCGAAGTCGCACTGGCCGCCGAAACCGCGCGCATGGAAGACATGCAGGAAGAAATTCTGCAACGCTGCCATCAATCCGCCGATGCCCTGCTGCAAAAACTGGCCGCCATGCAGGATGAGGTGGACGAAACCGCCGTGCTCGCCCGCGCCAGTGAACTAGAGGAGCGATTGGGGCGCTTCGGCCCGGTCAATCTGCTGGCCATCGAAGAATACGAACAGGCTGCGGAACGCGAGAAATTTCTCGCCACGCAGGCCGAAGATTTGGACAGCAGCCTGAATACATTGACCGATACCATTGCCCGTATCGACCGCACCACCCGCCAGCGTTTTAAGGAAACATTCGATCAGGCCAACGCTTATTTCAAGCAGGTTTTTCCGCGTTTATTCGGCGGAGGCAAGGCCGAACTGCGTCTGGATTCGGAAGATTTACAAACGGCAGGTGTCGATATTATCGCCCAACCACCGGGCAAACGCCTGCAAGACATCGGCCTGCTCTCCGGTGGTGAAAAGGCGCTGACGGCGGTTGCGCTGGTATTCTCCATCTTCCGCATCAAACCCGCACCGTTTTGTATTCTCGACGAAGTGGATGCGCCGCTGGACGACGCCAATGTCGCCCGTTTCGGCGACATGGTGCGCGAATTCTGTGCCGATGTGCAATTCATCAACATCACCCACAACAAGGTAAGCATGCAGATGGCCAACCGCATTATCGGCGTTTCGATGCCGGAAGCCGGTGTGTCGCGCATCGTCGGTGTCGAACTGGAAGAACTGGACAGCACCGGAAAATCCCGCGCCGCCTAACGGTAGATTTCCCCTGCCGCCAATCAGGCGCGGCTAACATAGGCCGCTCAACTGCCAATATTCACAAGCTCGCTGCCAATATGGCATTAATTATGCTCGTTGACGTCTAGAGGAGCTGCAAGCCATGTCGACACCCGTTTCCCGGCTGCCGTCGCACACGACGGACGCCCAAGCACATCTCAAAAATGTCCCCGGCGGGATATTTGCCAACCTGCTTTTGCAGGAAGGGCTTATCGACGAACGCCAACTGGATAAGGCCTGCCGCGTACAAAAACGCCTCGGTGGCAACAAACTCCTCTCTGCTATTCTGCTCGACCTGAATCTGATTAGCGAAGACGATCACCGGCGTATTCTGCGCAAACATGGCCGGGAATTCCGTTTCGGCGATCTGCAATGCGAAATGGGCCACATCACGCTGGAACAACTGCAACAAGCCGAAGCGGCGATGAAACGCAAATGCGGCAAACGCATCGGCGAAATCCTGCTGGCAATGGATTTCATCAACGAGCGCGAACTGGCGCAAGCACTTTCCGATCAACTCAATCTGCCGCTAATGCATATCGACTTGGACATGGTCAATTTGGCGTTGATCAAGCAATTCAACAGCTGTTTTTTAAAGAAAAACAAGCTTATTCCCTACGACGAGGGTGAAAACAGGGTAGCGGTGATTACTGCCGACCCGTTGAACGACAATGCCATCCGCGAAATCGAAACACGCACCGGTAAAGAAGCGGACGTTGCCATCGGTGTGCAATCGGTCATCGAAACCCTGATCAACCGCATCGCGCAGGGTGCTGGCTCCAGTGCCCCCGGTGAAAACCACGACAGCGTGCTGGATGTGGTGGATGCCATTTTTCTCGCCGCCATCCGCAACCGGGCCAGCGATATTCATATCGAGCCGCTTTCCGACCGTGTGCGTGTGCGCCTGCGTATGGACGGGGTGTTGATTCATCATACCGATATGCCGCCCGATCTGGCCATCCGGGTCACCTCCAGTATCAAAGTGATGGCGGAAATGGATATTGCCGATTCGCGCCGCCATCAGGACGGACGCATGTTTCGCAAAATCGGCCATGTCGAGGTGGATTTTCGCGTTTCGACCTATGTGACGCTGTACGGCGAAAATCTGGTCATGCGTATTCTGCGCCGTGACGGCGGCTTAAAAACACTGGAACAGTTGCAAATGAACAAGGGCATGCTTGGCCGCTTCAAACACGAAGCGCTGGATCTGCCGACCGGGGTCATCATTATCACCGGCCCAACCGGCAGCGGTAAAACCACCACCCTCTATGCCGGTGTCGATTATCTGAACCATCCGAACGCCAAAATCATCACCCTCGAAGACCCGGTGGAATTCGCCATCGACGGCATCATGCAATGCTCGGTGGACAAAAAAGCCGGGCGCGATTTCAATGCCTCGCTAAAAGCGGTGATGCGCCAAGACCCGGATATTATTGTCCTCGGCGAGATTCGCGATAAGCTTTCCGCCGAGGTTTCCGTACAGGCGGCACTGACCGGGCATAAGGTGCTGACCACCTTCCACACCGAGGATTCCATCGGCGGCCTGCTGCGTCTTATCGACATGGGCATTGAAACATTTCTGATTTCATCCACCGTCGTCAGTATTTTGGCACAACGATTGGCGCGCACCATCTGCCCCGATTGTCGGCAGGCCTATTTGCCCGATCCGCGCATCGCCCGCCTGATCGGACTCGATCAGGAAACCCTAAACAACCACACCTTCCATCGCGGTATCGGCTGCGCCACCTGCAACGGCACCGGCTATTTCGGTCGCACCGGCCTGCACGAATTGCTGGTGCTCAACGATCCGGTACGCGAAGCGATACTGGAGCGCAAAACATCGCACGAGGTACGCGACATCAGTTGCGCGACAACCAA
>JAJRWP010000039.1 GCA_021545645.1 Zetaproteobacteria bacterium
CCCCGGAGCCGAAGCACATGCCGCATCAATGGCCAATATCCTCGGCGGCATTGAAATCAGGCATCCCGACTGGATGGTGGCGATTGAGATTCTCGGTGTTTTCTTCTTCAGTCTGTTTTGCAGCGTGCTGGTATATCGCAGCGGGGCGATTATGCAGAGTCTGAGTATTATCGGTGTGCCGTTACTGATTGTGTTTCTTGCCGAATGGTTGTTTGTCGAATACGGGATATGGATGAAGTTGACGTATTTTATTTTCGGTGTGTTGATTGCCACCCTGCCGGTTATTTTGATGCGTTATATTATTGAGACCCGCCAACGGGCGTTTATCCACGATGCATTTTCGCATTATCTGGCTCCCGAAGTCGTCAATCAGTTGGCCAAACATCCCGAACAGTTGGCGCTCGGCGGTGAAGCGCGTCATATGACGGCGATGTTTTCGGATATTGCCGCTTTTTCTTCATTTTCGGAGGGTATGCCGCCGGACAAGCTGGTGCATTTTCTGAATCTGTATCTGACGGCGATGAGCGATATTATTCTCGAATGCGGCGGTACTATCGATAAATACGAGGGCGATGCGATTATTTGTTTTTTCGGTGCGCCGATGCCCGTAGAAGATCATGCCGGGCAATGTGTGCGAGCGGCGATTCGCCAACAGGCGGCGTTGTCCAAATTGCGCAAAAAATGGGCGGCAGAAGGTTATCCTGAAATTCGTACCCGTATCGGGATTAACAGCGGTTCGATGGTGGTCGGCAATATGGGAACCGCCGAGCATATGAATTACACGATGCTCGGTGATCATGTGAATTTAGCCAGTCGCCTTGAAGGGGTGTGCAAAGTGTATCGTGTGCCGATTCTTATCAGTGCCGATGTTTATGAACAGGTGCATGAAACGATTGCCTGTCGATTTATTGATCGTGTGCGCGTTGTCGGCAGGGAAACACCGGTTGATTTGTATCAACCGCTTGGCGAATCCTTTACCGAAGTCTCTACCGAACAAAATGCAATGATTGAAGATTACAAACGTGCATGGGATCACATGGAACAGCGACGGTTTGCCGACGCGGAACAGATATTGGCACGGCTGGTCAATGATTATCAGGATAACCCCGCCGATGTATTGCTGGCGCGAGTGCGCGCCTTTATCCATACCCCGCCGGGGGATGATTGGGATGGTGTTTATAACCTGAAAAGCAAATAAGCTAGCCGGAAAACAGGTTGCGGACACGGTCAGGCTGTTCTCAGCTTCCCCGTTTGTTTTCTTGACATCCTGTGCATCCAAGCCTTAGTCTGAATGTTCAATATAAATAGGGAGGAGGTGAACATGGATGTTCATTTCGCAAAAAAAACAGGATTTTTCATAGTTTGTCTGTTTGCTTTTTCAGTTAATGTACTAGCATCAGTCAACACATTCGCGGGATTCCAACGCCACGAACCCAATACCCCGCGCGCCAACTGGATACCGGCAATAAAATCTCCAACAGCAGCCAATCCTGTTGCCTATTTCCACGATGATGAACTGAAGTTTTCCATCTCCATGACCGGCATGCGAGCCGGAGAAACATGGTCGGCTGAGGTGCTGCCGCCAAATCCAGATGGTACACCGGGAAGCAGGATATTGCTGGCATATTCTCCCATAACATGGGATGGAAGGTGTTTTACCCAGCCCGGGAGAACGCCCGTGTGTTTTACCATACCATCTGGTAATGGTTCCATTGCCTGGTGGTTCAACCCTCAATGCCAGCCGACGGGGACATGGACAATCAAATTGAAGAACAATGGCGTAGTGTTTAAGACAGCGTATGTCGATCTGCTGCCCAAAGTGGATGATGTGAATGTGCTGGCCCGGCGTTTCGCGGTGAATCAGGGGGCTTATCCACAGTCTTACGACAGTATTTGCCACCCGAAAACCGGCAGAAGAGCGGTCAATTGCCAAGACCCGAACGCCACAGCCATGCCATATAGCATTGCGGCGAAGGGGTGTCTGATATCTTCGTTGGATATGGTGATGAAATATCATGGGCGGAATGCCGCCTTTGCTGCCAGTCCAGTTGCTCTGAATGCGCATTTAGCAAGAGGCCCTGACCCGGAAAAAGTTGGGGGAACCTTCGGTTATACCAAAGGTGGAAATTTCAAGTTGCGTAGGTTAGACAGTTTTCCCGGAGGCAATGTTCGGTTCGACAAAAAAATCAAAAAGCGCAATGACGCTTTGTTGTTGCAAAAGCTATGCGCTTTCGGGCCGACGCCAATTGCCGTCAAAGGCAATTTACATTTTGTCGTGGCCACCGGCTTTTCCAATCTGGGCAAGCCCTCTCAAACCATTGAGATTCTGGATCCTGCTGGCGGCGTGGCGACCACGTTGGCACAGAGGTACGGCAATACCTACAGCGGAATCCGCAGCTATGCAGGCCCCGGAGTCCCACCTGTGGCGAATCGCAGCATGATTGAGGTTCGTGCGTACTCACCCGTTCAATTGTTCCTGACCGATCCTCTGGGTCGGCGTCTCGGTTTTGATAAGGCGACGGGGCAAATGGTCAATGAAATTCCGGGCGGTTCCTATGGGGAGGAGCCAGAACTCAGCCTTGATCCGACTTTTGTCGATCCTGACCCCACAAAAGTCCTGAGTATTTATAATAATGTAGCGAACGGAGCCTATAAGCTAGATGTGATCGGGACGGGAACCGGTACGTATGACTTAACCTTTATGTTCGAAGATGCTAATAGTAATCCGTTTGGCGGCAAAGGGATAAACAAGGTTCCCGTTACTCTCGGCGCAGTGCATACCTACACGTTCAACTACAACTCTGCGCCGGGGTCGGTGATGATGATCGGGGGCGGTGCACCCGCGCCGGGGGTCAATCATCCGCCGGTGGCCGATGCCGGGCCGAATCAGGCGGTGGAATGTGCGGCGGGATTAGCCAATGTAACGCTGAACGGCGCGGGTTCATCCGATCCCGATGGTGATCCGCTGACCTACCGATGGAGCGGGCCGTTTGGCGTGGCGACGGGTGTGAAACCGATCATCAATCTGCCGCTGGGAACGCATGTGATTACCCTGACTGTGAACGACGGCAAGGGGGGAGTGGCGACGGCGACCTCGCAAGTGACTGTGCAGGATACAACGCCGCCGGTGGTCAATGCGGGGGCGAATATCACCATTCCGGCTACAGGGCCGAACGGCGCACCGTTTAATCTGCAACCGGCGGTGAGCGACACATGCTGCATCACCAATGTTGTGATTTCGCCGCGCATGCCGACGTATCCGGTCGGTACGACCGCAATTACCGCCACGGCGACGGATTGTGCAGGCAATACGGCCAGCAGTATGATGCAATTGACGGTTCAAGCTGTGGGCGCGCCGCCTGTTCCGCCAACGCCGAATCCGAACCTAGGCGCTGGCGGCGCTAATCCGCCCAATCCGCCGGTTGCAGGCAATGGAGGAGGGCAAACGGGAACCGGAGTCAATCCGCCATCGCCATCAACACCTGCGATAGTGAAAGATGATGATGGTCAGGAAGGCGATGAAGATGATCAAAAGGATGAGGAAGAAGATGGTGTTGATAAGCATGAAGAAGATAAAACTCAATAAAATGAGATGATGAAACGCGTATAAATGATTGTTTTAATGTCGAAAGCGTGGAAATCTTCGATTCATACTGTTCATTCGCCGACTATATTTGCGCTGTTACGGCCATGCTTGGTTTTTATGTACACAGGCCCTAGTTTGCCGTTATGCAAGAGCCGCAGACCCGTTTTATCGTATTTATAAGCATTTTGCTGGTGATGGCGGTGTTGCAGGCGCTTTTTCCGCGCCGTACATTGCGTTTGAACTACCGCCGCTGGCCGGCGAATTTCACCTTGCTTGCCGTGAATGCACTCATCTTGCGTTTGCTGCTGCCTGCGGGTGCGATGGGTGCGGCGTTGTGGGCGGCGCAGGCGGATTTCGGTGTGCTGCACTGGTTGCATATCGAAGAGCACTGGGGTGCTGTTGCGGCGATTGCTTGCTCCATTCTGCTGCTTGATCTGCTGATTTATGCGCAGCATGTGCTGTTTCATGCCGTGCCGGTGTTGTGGCGCTTGCACAAGGTGCATCACGCCGATCAGGAAATCGATGTGAGTACCGGATTGCGTTTTCATCCGATTGAGATACTGCTTTCGATGTTGATTAAAATAGCGGCGGTGGCATTGATTGGTGCGCCGGTGGCGGCGGTTCTGTTGTTTGAAATTCTGCTTAACGGTATGGCTATGTTTAATCACAGCAATGTGCGTTTGCCGCTGAAGCTGGATGTTTGGTTGCGTCGCTTGCTGGTCACACCGGATATGCACCGTGTGCACCATTCTGTTCACAGGCACGAAACGAACAGCAATTACGGCTTTAATTTGTCGCTGTGGGATCGTTTGTTCGGTACTTATGTGGCGCAGCCGCGTGATGGGCACGACGATATGCGTATCGGCTTGCCGCAGTTTCAATCCGGGTGTGCCGATAGCTTGATGAATTTGCTGAAAATTCCTTTTATGGCCGATTCGCCAGCCGATAATCGGCGGCAGCGGCAGTAACCGGCCTGTGATTCGCCTGTATTAGCGAATCACTAGGCCCGTGTAGGCATGAATGCCGCCGGACGGACGCAACAATTCAGCCAAATAAGCATTTTCCCGCCATAATTCCGGCAACATGCGCTTGACCGCAAAGGCAGCGGGGTTTGCCACCTGCATCGGCGTCTGTATGAGCATGCGCGGCAGCCATGCTTGGGCATCGCCGAGCAGGTTTTCGAGTATTTGTTCGCGCAGGCTGCGTTTTGCCCGGATGTAGGTGACGCTATAATTGTTTTCCAGTCCGCTGCGCTGTGCGGCGGCAGCCAGTGCTGCATTTAGACCGCCGAGCTTATCGACCAAGCCCAAACGCAGGGCATCGACACCGGTCCATACGCGGCCTTCGGCAAGCTGTAGCGTTTGTTCTTGCGTTAAATGCCGCCCTTTGGCGACAATATCGAGAAATTGTCCGTACACATGATCGACACCGGCCTGCAGGGTTTCCGCCAGCGCTTTGGGCAATGGCCGATCCGGTCGTAAACCGCCGGAGATTCGGGTTGTGCCGACGCCGTCGCTACGGATGCCCAGTGATGCCAAGCCCTTGGTGAGATTCGGAAAAACACCGAAAACCCCGATGGAACCGGTTAATGTGGTTGGCGCGGCCCAAATCTCATCCGCTTCGGCAGCAATCCAATAGCCGCCGGATGCGGCCATGCCGGCCATCGACACGATAATCGGCTTGCCTGTTTCACGCAGCCGGGCAAGGGCGGCGCGAATTTTTTCCGAGGCCTGCACACTGCCGCCGGGGCTGTCGATGCGCAGTACCACGGCTTTGATGTGTGTATTTTCCGCAGTTTGCTCGATGAGTTCGGCAAAATCATCGCCATTCACACCGCCTTCGAGTATGCCGTCGCTGATAGCTCCGCTAGCGGTCAGCACACCGATTTGATGGGTGTTATTTGTCGGTTCAGCGCCGAGTGCGCGCAGATAGGCCTTGAATTCGATTTTTTCCGCTGTTTCGTCACCCGATTCAGCGTTTATGCGGCTCAATTGATCAAAAAGTTCGCTGCGCGAGCCGAGTTTGTCGACCAAGTGTTCGCCCAGCGCCATTGCGGCCGGATCGCCGTCGTAGTGGCGAATGGCGGTGGCGAGGTTGTCCAGCATGTTTTGCAGCGCCTCCGGTTTGATGCCGCGCAGCATGGAAATATCGTGTTTGTAGGCTTGCCACAATTGATCAAGCATGGCCTGTGTTTCTTGCCGGGCATGTGCCGACATATTGCTGCGGACCAGCGGTTCGGCAGCTGATTTATAGGTTCCGGCGCGGAACAGATGGATTTTTACATGCATGTTTTCCAGCGCTTCGCGGAAATAATTGCGGTAGCTGGAAAAGCCGTTGACCAGCAGCATACCCATCGGATGCAGCCAGATGTTATCGGCATGTGCGGCAAGCAGGTATTGCCCTTGCGAATAGTGATCGGCATAGGCGAAGACCTGCTTGCCGCTTTTTCTAAAAGCATCGATTTCGCTGCCCAGTGCCTGCAAGGCGGGCAGTGAACTGTGATCCATATCTTGCACATCAAGCAGCATGGCGGTGATGCGTGCATCGTTTTTGGCGGTACGCACCACGCGGATTAAATCGCGTAAACGGGTTTGCCGGGGGCTGGAAAAATCCGGTGGAAAGATGGCTGTCGAGGTGCTTATTTCTTCAACGATTTCACCCTGCGGATTGAGCACCAGCAAGGCATGATCGGGAACCGAAGGGCGGTTGCTCATGATGGCGGCAGTGATCAGGCCGATCAGCAGCAGAAAAACAAACACACTCAGGGTGCGGCGCAGGGTATCGAAAAAACGCAGTAATTTGGCAAACATTTGAAGCCTCCGTATGCAGTCGGCGGGCGATTCTCGCCTGCGCCGCAAAACGCTAACAGTGTCGTTTCGAAATGACATTACGTAGAGTGGCGGGCAAAAGAAGCATAAGCGACAATTGGAAATAAGGGAAACGGATGATGGATGTATTACAGGCAATCATACTCGGGCTAATCGAAGGG
>JAJRWP010000040.1 GCA_021545645.1 Zetaproteobacteria bacterium
AAAAGCGTGCTCAAAGACCTGAATCCGACACATGTCGCCGTCGCTTTCGACCCCAAGGGCGGCACATTCCGCAATCAAATGTATGCCGATTACAAAGCGCACCGGCCGCCGATGCCGGAAGATTTGGCGGCGCAATGGCCATCGGTATTCGACATCACCGATGCCTTCAAACTCAATCGCATTTGCATCGACAACTACGAGGCCGACGATGTGATTGCCACACTAACCACCCAAGCCGATGCCAAAGGCTGGGATGTGACCATTGTTTCTACCGATAAGGATTTGATGCAATTGGTCAACGAACGCGTGTGGATGCGCGATACCATGAAGGGCATTGATTACGGCATCGACGAAGTGAAAACCCGCTGGGGTGTGGGACCGGAACGCATCCAGGATTTGTTGGCGCTGGCCGGCGATTCATCCGACAACATCCCCGGCGTGCCCGGTATCGGTCCGAAAACTGCGGTGCAATTGTTGGAGGTCTACGGTGATTTGGAAGGGGTGCTTAAGCATGCCCCGGAAATCAAACAGAACAAACGGCGCGAAAACCTGATCGAATTCGCCGACGATGCGCGGCTGTCCTACCGTTTGGTGGCCTTGGATATGCAAACACCGGTCGGTTTGAGTTTGGACGATTTGGCGGTGCAGGATGCGGATCGCGAGCATTTGAGAAAACTGTTCACGCGGCTGGAATTTCGCCGTTTTCTAAGTGCGTTGGACGGCAATGAACAATCAACACCCGCCACAAAAAACACCGAACCGACGGACGAAACGGATGCGGCGGCAGATGTTCAACAAGCAAGCGTCAATGCGCCGCGCGACGATATACTGGTGGATGACCAAGCAGGCTTGCAGCGTTTGCTGGATGCACTGAACAGCGCCGATTTGCTGGCACTGGATACGGAAACAACCTCGCTGAACACCCACGATGCCGATTTGGTCGGTTTGTCTTTTTCCGTTAAAGCAGGGGAAGGCTTTTATGTGCCGCTTGCGCATCGTGCGGGCGATCTTTTGTCCAGCGCACCGAAACAATTGCCGAAAGAGCAGGTGCTCGAAGCGTTGCGCCCGATTCTGGAAGATGCAGACAAGGCCAAATGCGGCCACAATCTGAAATACGATACGCAGGTGCTGCGCCGCGCCGGGATTGAACTGGCCGGGATTCGTGCCGATTCGATGTTGCTTGCTTATGTCGATGAGCCGGGGCAATCGGCAAAAATGGATAATGTTGCTGCCAAATACCTCGGCCATACATGCATTTCGTTCAGCGAAGTGGCGGGCAAGGGTGCGAAACAAATCACCTTTGATCTTGTACCCATCGAAACAGCACTGCCTTATGCCGCCGAAGATGCCGAAGTGACACTTAGGCTGACTGAATATTTACAGAAAAAACTGGGCGAACGAATCAAACGCCACGACGATATCGAATTACCGCTATCGCTTGTGCTCGCAGATATGGAATGGACGGGCGCGCATCTTGATCGTGAACAGTTGGCTGCGTTATCTGCCGATTTCGGCCAGCGTATTGAAGCATTGAAGGAAAAAATACATGCCGCCGCAGGTGAGGAATTTAATATTCAATCGCCCAAACAGCTTGGTGTGCTGCTGTTTGAAACCTTGGGCATCGAAGGCGGCAAAAAAACCAAATCCGGCCAGTGGGCGACGGGTCAAGAAGTGCTGGAAAAGCTGGCCGAGGCGCATGAAGTTCCGCGCCTGATTCTTGATGTGCGCCAATTGAGCAAGCTCAAATCGACGTACACCGATGCGCTGCAAAAACTGATTCATGCGCAAACCGGACGTGTACACACCTCGTACAATCAGGCGGTAACCACCACCGGGCGTTTATCTTCCTCCGATCCGAATCTACAGAATATTCCCATTCGCCGCAGCGAAGGGCGCGAAATTCGCAAGGCCTTCACTGCCGAGAAAGGCAATATCCTGATTGCCGCCGATTATTCGCAGATTGAGCTGCGTCTGATGGCACATTTTTCCGGTGATGACGTGCTCAAAGCCGCCTTCGATGCTGGCGAAGATATTCACGCCGCCACTGCCGCCGCCGTTAATCAGGTGGATTTGAAGGACGTGACCGGCGATATGCGGCGCAGCGCCAAAATCATCAATTTCGGTATTTTGTACGGCATGAGCGCCTTCGGTCTAGCCAAGCAATTGGGGGTCGAGCGCAGCGAGGCGCAGGACTTTATCAACGCCTATTTTGCCGGTTATCCAAAAGTACGCACATTCATGGACGATACGCTGGACAAGGCTCGCGCAGACGGATTTATCGAAACCCTGCTCGGCCACCGGGTGATGCTGCCGGAAATCAACGATAAAAACGGCATGCGCCGCGCCTATACCGAGCGCACTGCCATCAATGCACCGCTGCAAGGCTCGGCAGCGGATATTATCAAGGTGGCGATGATTCGTCTGCATGCGCGACTTGGCAAAGAACTGCCATCGGCGAAAATGATTTTACAGGTGCATGATGAACTGGTTGTCGAATGCCCGGCGAATCAATTGCAAGCGGCAACAGCAATCATGCGTGAAGAAATGGAATCGGCGGTTGCATTGCGTGTACCGTTGATTGTCGACATCGGCAGCGGTCAAAGCTGGTTCGAAGCACACCGGCTTTGACCCCGCTCTTTTCAAATCAATCTATACGTAAAAATCTAAGCGTAAAAACGTCAACGGCGCAGCAACAAAGCCGCACCAAGAATACTGCCCAACACCCCACCCGGCAGCCACCAAGGGCCGGTTCCATGCTGGGTTAGGGCCAGCAAACCGGCTGAAAAAATAGCAATGCCAAGCAAGCGTTGCCACAGCGGTGCGCCATGAAATTGCGGCGTCAACACGCTGTTTTCACCATCGGCGAGCAAACTCTCGATACGCGCTGGCAGACGCAGCCAGCCTTCAATGCCCTGACGCGCTTCATCCAAATGCCGTTGCGCCTGCCCAATAGGGCCGAGATGCTTGCTCACCCAATCGCTAACCAAAGGCCGTGCCAATTCCCAAATATTGGCGCTATCGGCCAGTTCGCGTGCCACGCCTTCGATAACCACCATGGTTTTCTGCAACAGCAACAACTGCGGCTGGGTTTCCATCTGAAAACGCTCGGTCACCGCAAACATCGAAAACAGCAGTTCGGCAAGCGAAATTTCGGCCAATGGCCGGTTGAAAATCGGTTCGGCGACTTCGCGCATGGCATCGGCAAAGGCCGACATATCGGTATCCGGCGGCACATAACCGGCCTCCAGATGCACATCTGCGGCGCGTTGATAATCCTTTTTCAGAAAAGCCAGCAGCATCTCGGCCAGATAACGTCGGCTCTTGATGTCCAAACGTCCGACGATGCCGAAATCGACCAAGATAATATCACCGTCTTTAGAGACAAACAGATTGCCCGGATGCATATCGGCATGAAAATAACCATCAACAAAGGCCATATGGAAAAACAAGGTCGCCGCCCGTTCGCACAGCGCCAAACAATCGTGTCCGGCGGCTTCGATTTCCGCCCGTTCGTCAATCGATATGCCAGAAATACGTTCGGTGGTCAGCACCCCGGCATGCGTGTAATCCCAAATCACCTGCGGCACATAAACGCCGTCAACATCGGCAAGGTTTTCGGCAAAACGCGAGGCATGCGCCGCCTCGGCACGCATATTCAGCTCGCCGATAATGGTCACCGCGAATTCATCGACCACGCGCGGCGCTTTCAGCCGCCGGTATTCGGGAAAATAACGGTCGAATAGATTGGCCAACAGTTTGAGCAATGAAAGATCGGCATGAATCGTCTTGTGAATCGTTGGCCGCCGCACCTTGACCGCAACAGGTCGCCCGTCCGGCAATTCGGCGAAATGCACTTGCGCAATCGAAGCGGCAGCAACCGGTTCTTCGTTAAAGGAGAGAAATGCGCCGCCTTCGCCGGTCAACGGGCATTTGAATTCGGCTTCCAGCACCTTGCGCACTGTCGCGAACGATTCCGGCGGCACGGCGTCCTGCAGTTTCTTTAGCTCCAGCGCCACATCCATCGGCAACAAATCGACGCGCGTCGATAACATCTGCCCGAATTTGATAAATGTCGGCCCCAGCCGCTCAAGCACCAGCCGCAGTTGCACGCCGAAATCCGGCGATACCTCGCTGCGCATAAAAATACGCATCAGCCATGCATAAGGGCGAAATAAATGCAGGCGCACAGCCAATGTTCCCATGCCGTGCGAGGTCAACAAATGGCCAATCACCAACAAGCGCCAACCCTGCCGGAATGTCCCGCCGGAATAATGCATGCGGCTCAGGTATCACCGCCATCTGACGGTGCTTTATCCTCGGCATTCAAACGGTGCTCAAGCTTGGTCACCCGCCCTTTCAAGCGGCTTAAACGGCGCGTTGCATCTTCAGCACCAGCCTGCCAAGCATTCAAACGCGCCTCATCCGGCACATCCAAATCCTTCAAACATTCGCTCACCGCTTCATGCACGCTTGCCGAAGCCTTGCTTTCCAGCGCAATCAGCGCTTTTGCTGCCTGTGCCACACGGCTGCCGAAATATTCGCCGAAACCGTCGCGCAATTCGCGCTCCCAATCAATATCGGCAACCGCCAGCAATTTTTTGAAACGCAGCATCGCCTCCGAATCGCCGGACAACTTCAACACCTGCTGAAACACCAAATCGTCGGCATCTTCATGGGCAAAACACAAGCGCGCAAAACCACCCGTCGTGGCGTCGATTCGCACATCCGCCTGCTGCTGACTTGAGGTATGCACCCATGCGCGCCCGGCCTTAAATCCCATATAAAAATCATTGCCGGTATCGCGCACATGGACGTGATACACGCGTCCGTCCAGCGCATCAAGATGCGCAGCCAAGGCTTCGTTTTGCGAAGATTTGCGCGAAAAAAACAAATCCAACACCGTACTCAGCACTACCGCCTGCACCGCCGCAGGAATCAAGCGCAAAGGTAAAAACATTAAACTCATGTGATTTTATATCCTCGGTGCAGCGCCACCACGCCGCCGCTCATATTTTCATAACGCACCAATTCGAAACCTGCCCATTCAATCAGCTTGGCGAAGCGCTTTTGATCCGGAAAGCGACGAATCGATTCAATTAAATACTGGTAGGAATCGCCATCGCCGGTCACCCATTCGCCAAGCTGCGGAATCACATTGAACGAATAGGCATCGTAAACCACGTCCAAAAGCGGCAACGCCGGTTGCGAAAACTCCAAGCAAACAAACTGCCCGCCGGGCTTGAGCACACGATAAAATTCAGCCAGTCCCGCTGCCACATCGACAAAATTGCGAATACCGAAAGCAATGGTCAGCATATCGAAACTATTGTCGGCAAAAGCCAACTTCGTGCCATCCGACTGAATGCAATCGGCACGTCCGGGCAGCAAACCGGCATCGACTACCCGCCGTGCGCCTTCACGCAGCATCGGACCGTTCAAATCGGTAAGCACCACACGCGCAGCTTTGGCATCGTCGTTTTTGTTTTTGCGCATGTTGTCCATTTTACGCAGCAGGCCGATAGCAATATCGCCGGAACCCGCCGCCACATCGAGTACGCGGCTGTCGGCGCGCACAGCGGCAACACTGAACATGCGCTTTTTCCACAAGCGATGCATACCGGCACTCATCAAATCGTTCATCAAATCGTATTTTTCGGCCACCGACGAGAATACACCCATCACCCGCTGGCGTTTTTCCGAACCGCTGACGCTGGCAAAACCGAAATGCGTGCGTCCGCTATCGGCAGCCGACGGCGTTGCCTGTTTCTGTGCCTGATTTTGTGACTGTGTTTTGCTCATCCGACGTCGCTCATGCGGCCAATCGTAGCAGCCGCAAAGCCTGCCTCCAACCACAAGCTAAAACAGCCGTATTCCAGCAGCGAATCAGGGGAAAAGCTGTGGATAAACAGTGCATACATTGTGGGGGTTAAACACTACAGTTCGTGGGGAGGAAAATATTGACACCCAATATATAGCGTCATAAGCTTGCCCGCATCGACATGCGCAGCAGCGCACATAGCGTAAGGGCTATGTGCCCGACCGACAGGGCGGGGCAATGTTGTTTACTCAGGAGGGTCTAGATGAATCTGGCTGAAATCAATACAGCGGACACCGCAAACGAACAAACACACGAGCACGCCGTTGCGGAAATCCCGCTACAAGCTGCCAGCGAAGATATTTGGGATAAAAAATACCGCCTGAAAGATAAAAACGGCGATGCCGTCGATCATTCGATTGAAGACACCTACAAACGTGTCGCCAGAGCGCTGGCCGATGTCGAGGAAGAAGACAAACGCGATTACTGGCACGAACGCTTCACTTGGGCGCTGCGTCACGGCGCAATTCCGGCCGGTCGCATCACTTCCAATGCCGGAGCCAAAGCGCACAAACCGGCGACCAGCACCATCAATTGCACCGTTTCCGGGCAAGTTCCCGATTCGATGGACGGTATCCTGTCGATGGTTCACGAAGCCGGACTGACCCTCAAAGCAGGCTGCGGCATCGGCTACGAATTTTCCACCCTGCGCCCGAAAGGCGCGTATGTTTCCGGGGCCGGGGCATACACCTCCGGGCCGCTGTCGTTCATGGATATTTTCGATAAAATGTGTTTTACCGTTTCTTCCGCCGGTGGCCGTCGCGGCGCACAAATGGGCACCTTCGATATTTCGCATCCCGATGTCATGGATTTCATCCGCGCCAAACGCGAAGACGGACGCTTGCGCCAGTTCAATCTGTCCTGCCTGATTACCAAGGATTTCATGGAAGCGGTCAAAAACGACGGTGATTGGGATTTGATTTTTCCGGCCAACGCCAGTGAAATGGAGCAGGAAGACATCCGCATCATCTGGCGGCAATGGCCGGCAACCTCCGACAATTACATCACCGACGATGAAGGGCGCACCGCCTGCCGCGTCTATAAAACCATCCGCGCCCGCCGCTTGTGGGATGTGATTATGGCCTCCACCTACGATTATGCCGAACCCGGTTTTATTCTCATCGACGAAGTGAACAGCATGAACAACAACTGGTTTTGCGAAAATGTGCGCGCCACCAATCCGTGCGGCGAGCAGCCGCTGCCACCATACGGCGCATGCCTGCTCGGTTCCATCAACCTGACCAAATTCGTCAGTAAACCGTTCACCGAAGAAGCCGCTTTCGACTGGCCACAGTTCCGCGAGGTGGTCGCTGTATTCACCCGCATGCTCGACAATGTGGTCGAAATCAACGGCCTGCCGCTCGGCAAACAGCGCGACGAAATTCTCGCCAAACGCCGTCACGGCATGGGTTTTCTCGGTCTCGGCAGCACCTTGACCATGCTGCGCACTGCATACGGCTCGCCGGAATCGCTCGAATTTACCGAACAGATTTCCTATGAAATGGCCCGCACCGGTTTCCGCACCGGTGTCGAATTAGCGCAGGAAAAAGGCGCTGCACCGATTCTCGATGCCGACATCGAAGTGAGCGCCGAAATGATGGGCAAACGCCCGCAAATGGCCGCCGACGGCATCCGTGTCGGCGATAAAATCAAGGGGCGCATATTGTGGGCGCGTTATTCGCGTTATCTGCAACAATTCGCCAGCACCGGCGATGGCGACGATGCCGCCCTGCTCAAAGACCTCGAAGAAACCGGCTGTCGCTTCACCCACCATTCGTCGATTGCACCGACCGGAACCATTTCCCTTTCGCTGGCCAACAACGCCTCCAACGGCATCGAGCCGAGTTTTGCGCATCATTATTCGCGCAATGTGATTCGCGAGGGCAAAAGCAGCAAGGAAAAGGTGAATGTTTTCTCCTTCGAGCTGCTCGCCTACCGCGAATTGATTAATTCACAAGCCATACCACTTTCGCAGGCCGAAGATGAAAAACTGCCTGATTATTTCATCTCTGCCGATGAGGTAACACCCAAACAGCATGTCGATATTCAGGCGGCAGCACAAAAATGGGTGGATTCCAGCATCTCCAAAACCGCCAATGTGCCGACCGATTTCGATTACGAGGACTTCAAGGACATCTACCTCTACGCCTACGAAAAAGGCCTCAAGGGCTGCACCACCTTCCGTTTCAATCCGGAGGCATTCCAAGGTGTACTGGTTAAGGAATCGGATTTGGAAAACACCATTTACCGCTTCAAACTGGCAGATGGCACGATGCTGGAGGTCAAGGGCAACGAAGAAATCGAATACGACGGCGAAATGCATACCGCCGCCAACCTCTACGATGCATTAAAAGAGGGCTATTATGGCAAGTTCTAGCCCTGCTACCGGTTCACAAGCCAGCAACGATTTCAGGTCTAATATAAACTGGCCGTTGCTGCATTTTCCACCGATCAACCTGTGGGTAATGCCAGCATGGAGCTGCAGCAGCGCAACCAACAGCCGTTACACCAATCAGGAGATGCATCATGCCTGAATTGGCCACATCGAATATCTCGGAAACCGAAGAAGCCGCCGCCATGCATCAACGCATGACTCTGCTTTTCCGCGATTTCTACAGCCACGGCACACAATCAGCGAGCAACACTGCGCAAACGTACGGCAGCGCTTACAATATCAACGCACAAAATCGTGCCAGCAGCGAAGGAGCAAATAATGACAACAAAGATTGATCAGAAAATCACCGGTTACGAGGTCGTGCGCCCCGACGAAGAACAGGCCAACGCTACCGTCACCCAGATTGCACCGCTTTTAGAGCGTGACGATGTGCTTGAAGGCACTACTTATAAAATCAAAACGCCGAACAGCGATCATGCCATGTATATCACCATCAACGATGTGATTATCAATGCTGGTACATCGGACGAGCATCGCCGCCCGTTCGAGATTTTCATCAACTCAAAAAACATGGAGCATTTCATGTGGATTGTGGCGCTGACCCGCATCACCTCGGCAGTTTTCCGCAAGGGCGGCGATGTCACCTTCTTGGTCGAAGAATTGAAAGCCGTGTTTGATCCGCGCGGCGGTTATTACAAGCGCGGCGGCAAATACATGCCGTCGATTGTCGCCGAAATCGGCGAAGTGATTCAGCAACATCTGGTTTCCATCGGCATGATGGAAGGCCAACTCTCCACCCCCGAACTGGAAGCCAAACGCCGCGAAGCCAAAGACAAGCTTGGCGAAGATGCCGTTGCCCACGGCAACCAATGCGACAAATGCGGTGCGATGGCTGTGGTGCGCCTTGATAATTGCAATACTTGTCTGGATTGTGGCGATTCGAAGTGTGGGTGATGTCTTGCCTGCTTAATCCGCAAACAGGGCGTTGGAGGCTGATATAGCAATGTTATCATGTGTAGAAATTTGTGCTGGTGCGGGCGGTCAGGCGCTTGGCTTGGAGCAAGCTGGTTTTGAACCGCAGGCACTTGTTGAGATCGAAAAAGCGTGTTGCAACACGCTCCGCGTGAACCGCCCAAATTGGAATGTTATTGAAGGAGACATCAAGGAATTCGATGGCACGCCTTATCAAGGTGTTGATTTGTTGGCTGGCGGTGTGCCGTGCCCGCCTTTTTCAAAAGCTGGAAAACAGCTTGGCCGAGATGACGAGCGCGATTTATTTCCTGAAGCTTTACGTCTTGTCGGTGAAATTAAGCCGCGTGCGGTCATGCTGGAGAACGTCCGGGGCTTTCTGGATGCCGTGTTTGAAGATTACCGTTTAAATCTAAAAAAACAGTTGGAAAAAATGGGCTACATTGCCGAATGGCGCTTACTCAACGCCTCCGACTTCGGCGTATCTCAATTGCGTCCGCGTGTTGTCATTGTCGCCATAAGACAAGACATGTCTGATTCATTTTCTTGGCCGAAAAGTAGCGCTAGCAATCCGCTAACTGTTGGCAATTTACTGCAAGACCAAATGGCTGTGAACGGCTGGAAAGGCGTAAGCCGATGGGTAAAACAAGCCGATGATATAGCACCAACACTTGTCGGCGGATCAAAAAAACACGGCGGCCCTGATTTGGGCCCAACGCGAGCGAAAAGAGCATGGGCCACGCTTGGCGTTGATGGCATGGGCATCGCCAACGAACCGCCAGCGAAAGATTTCGTAGGCATGCCAAGGTTAACCGTCCCCATGGTCGCACGCATACAAGGCTTTCCTGATACATGGCATTTTACAGGCAAAAAAACGCCTGCATATAGACAAATTGGCAATGCTTTTCCGCCACCAGTTGCGTGTGCTGTGGCAGCAAAGATATCTGATTGCTTATCCAAACATAACCTCATCTCAATGGTTGGTTAATAATGATTAAAAAGAAAGGTGCAAAAGCGAAACTCAGAGAACATTTTTTATCGAATCTTGGCAAAATCATGGAAACCGACGAGTTGCGAGATGCAGCAGGTAACATCACCGAATGGGCAAGACGTGTAAGGGAATTGAGAACGGAAGAAGGTTATCAAATCCAAACACATAATGACCGAAGCGATCTAAAACCCGGTCAATACGTCCTTTCTGATCCGAAGCCTCAGCCTGCATTTGAACGGGCAATATCGAAAGAAACTAGAGCCTTTGTTCTTGATAGAAATGGATTTACATGTCAAATGTGTGGTGCCGTAGCAGGCGAACCGCACCCATACGACCCATCCAGAAAAACACGTTTACATATTGGCCATATCATTGATAAATCGCAGGGAGGAACGGACGACGCACCTAACCTGCGGGCTTTATGCTCCATATGTAATGAGGGCGCATCAAACTTGACACTCGAAAGGCCATCAGCGCAAAAATTACTCATTCAGGTAAGAAGGGCAAAAGGCGGAGATCAGATTGAGCTTCTGAAATGGTTGATTCAAAAATTTCCAAAACAAGCCAATGAATTACTAGACAAATAAGCCCTCGACGACAATACAGTTCCCGCGAACACGTATATTTCACCCGCAATCTTCACTACAACTTCATCAACGACTGCTTGCTATTCCTGCGCACAACACGCAATTTGGCAATCGCCAGTTCCAGTTCGAGAAACGCTCGGCTGGCTTTGTTTTTATCGGGTGAAACAAACATCTTTTTGGCGTGTTCCACGGCCTTTCGCGCTTGTGCTTCATCAATATCTTCGGCCCGCTCAACGGCATCGGCCAAAATGATGATGGCATCGGGCTGCACTTCGAGAAAGCCGCCAAACACGACAATATCCACCGAATGGCAGCTACCGCAATTATCTGCATCGGGACAATCAATACGCACTTCGCCCGGCTTGAGTACAGCCAATAAAGGCGCATGGCCGGGCATAATGGCAAGTTCACCCGCCGCGCTGGGTGCAATCACCCTTCGCGCCCGCCCGCGATAAACCTCTTCTTCGGCTGTTGCAAACAGAATATCCATACATTTCATATCAAAATCACCAAAACACCGGAGTACATTCTTGCTAATTCGGGCAACATGCTTCCCCCTGCCCCGTTATGTGGATAAATCGCCGCAACAATCGCTTCCAATTCGGGCTGCATATACAGGAACACCTCATATCGGACTCCTTTCACCCAAAGTAAGTAGAAATCTGCAATCACGCAAGCGGCAATACAGCCGAGATATTCTACGCTAGGCTAGCGCGCATGAAAATCCTACTGCGACTGATCGTCATGTTGCTGCTCGTTATCGGCGGCAGCGTGACGTATATGGTCAGCTTCGAGAGCGACTACATTTATTTTCCTGATCGTGAAATAAAACAAACATCACAGGATGTCGGTCTTGATTTTCGCGAAATCAACTTCAAAACCGAAGACGGCATCACCTTACACGGCTGGTATATGCCGCATGCGCATGCCAGCTTCACACTGCTGCATCTGCACGGCAACGGCGGCAATATGAGCAATCGCCTGCACCAATACCAACGCTGGCATGCACTGGGGCTGGCTGTATTCGCTTTCGATTATCGTGGTTACGGCGATAGCGAGGGTTCGCCAAGCGAAGCCGGATTTTATACCGATGCCAAGGCTGCATGGTTGCTGCTGATGCAGAAAAGCGGATTAACGCCCGCAAAAATTATCATCGCCGGGCGCAGCTTGGGTTGCGCGGTGGCCGCAAAGCTGGCCGCCGATGTAAACCCGGCCGGATTGGCGCTGGAAGTGCCGTTTACCAGCATTCCGGATATGTCGGCAGCAAACTATCCGTGGCTGCCGCTGCGTTGGTTTGTAAAAACGCATTTCGACACCGAGGCCGCTGTGCGCCAATCGAAAGTGCCACTGCTGCTGATCAGCGCACAATCGGACGAAATCATCCCCGAAGGCATGGCCGGTCGCATTTTCGCCGCCCACCACGGCCCGAAACTGCGCGGCGCACTGCCCGGTGGTCATAACGATTTCGAAACTGTTTCGAAATACACTTATTTCAAGCTCTGGCAGCGCTGGCTGAATAGCCTGAAAATAGTCAAACCCGCACCCGTGCAATGGGTTCGGAAGCATGCGAAAACCAACACATAAATCAGCGAGGCAAGACCATCGATGAATGAATATCCTGAAAAAACATGTGCTATCGAGCGTTTGGTACGCCACCCAAAACTGCTGCAAGCCGCCATCAACGGTGATAAAACCGAGCAGCGGCGCGATGGCGTTTACGCCTATCCGAATGAAACATTCAATCTGGATGGCATACCGTTCGTCTGCACTGGACTGACCCGGCAACGCTTGGGCGACATGAGCGATGCCGATGCGCGCGCCGAGGGTTATCCCGGACTCGATGCCTACCGCGACTTAATTCTGCGCATGCACAAAGGCATGCAATGGAACGAAGATGCGCTGGTTTGGGTTCACAGCTTCAAGCGTTGCGAGGTAACTGCCGATTAAAGCTGTGCCGAGCGGTATTTTTTGCCCCTTGGCCACGCAAAAAAAGAAGCTTCTTCCCCCTTCCCGGCAATATTGGCCGCCACCCGCCATGCAAGCTACCATGCCGCCCTGCCTGAGACTTATCCGGCCAGAAGCAACACACGAGGAGATAATCCATGAGCAATGTCCAAGCGAACGAAGCCCGCGAACGCATCAAAAAAACCCAAGAAAATATCGCTGTGATCATTGGCACCATTTTCACCCTGACCTTATGCGTTTATTTTTTCACTTATGCGATGCTCGTCGATAAAGGCCTGTACGGTCTGTTGTGGGCGCAGGGGCTTTCGGCGTTGGCTATGCTGCTGGCGCTAATTTACCTGAAACACGTTTCTTTCTTTTTCACCCGCCTGTGGTTGGGACGCCGGGCCGAATTTCGCGACACCTTCGCCGGACTGAACGTCAGCGACCTCTAATCACTCAACATGCCTGAAAAAACGCGTGCCTACGACGCCATTATTATCGGTGCGGGAGCTGCCGGTTTAATGTGCGCTGCCGTGGCCGGAAGGCGTGGCAAACGTATTCTGCTGCTTGATCACGCCGAAAAAGCGGGTAAAAAAATACTCATTTCCGGCGGTGGACGCTGCAATTTCACCAACAAATTCACCAGCGCAGACAATTTCCTCTCGGCCAACCCGCATTTCTGCAAATCAGCGCTCGCCCGTTTCTCCGCCGCTGATTTTCTGAACATGGTTGAAGCACACGGCATTGGCTGGCACGAACGCAACCACGGCCAGCTATTCTGCAAACACTCGGCACGCGATATTCTTGATATGTTGATGGGTGAATGCCGTGCAGGCGATGTCAACATGATGATGAATACCAGCGTTGAACGCATCGCTAAAAAACAAGCCTTTGTATTGACCACCAATCGCGGAAATTTCTCCGCTGCGCAACTGATTATCGCCAGCGGCGGCTTATCCATTCCAAAAATGGGGGCGACGCCCTTTGCCCTGAAAGTCGCCGAACAATTCGCCCTAGACATCATCCCGCCGCGCCCCGGTCTTGTGCCGCTAACTTTCACCGGTACTGAAAAAGAGGCGTTGAAATCCTTGGCCGGCATTTCGCTGGATGTCGTCGTACGCTGCGCCAAAACAAGCTTCCGCGAAGCCTTGCTGTTCACCCATCGCGGCCTATCCGGCCCGGCTATTTTGCAGATTTCCTCGTATTGGCAACCGGGCGAGCTTATTCATATCGATCTTTTGCCGAATACGGATATTGCCGCACAAATTACCGATTGGCAGCAACAAAGACCGCAAGCAAACCTCTCCACCGCACTCGCCACCTTGTTTCCCAAACGCTTGGCTCAGCATCTATGCACAGCGCTGATTGATGATGCAAAACTGGAATCCATGCAGGCAAAGCAAATCGAAAAAACGGCTGCCGCACTGCATCACTGGTCACTCAAACCCAACGGCAGCGAAGGCTACCGCACCGCCGAAGTCACCGTCGGCGGTGTGCATACGGATGAATTGTCATCCTCAGACATGCAGGCAAAAAAACAGCCGGGATTGTATTTCATCGGTGAAGCCGTCGATGTCACCGGCCATCTCGGCGGCTTCAATTTTCAGTGGGCATGGTCTTCCGGCCACGCCTGCGGCATGGCATTGTAATCTGCAGGAAAGCGGTAACCGGAAAGATTAAAGCGGGCTATGTGTCGGAAAAATCATCTTCTTCGATGCGCGGATCGTCGATGGCGAATTCCGTTTCGCCGGTTTCAAAGACGATTTCCAGATAGGGCAGACAACCGCAGCATTCAATACCGGCACCGGCCTCGCGGGCAGCATCCATGCTGCCGAGTTCTTTCAATGCCGCGAACGATTTGTTCAGGCAGGCGCACATATTTACCGGCTTGTCGTCATTCATTCCCTTGCTCCTATATTAATGCAAAACGTGAAGTTAACGCCCCGCCGAAGACGGCAAGGCCACGCTCCAAATGTGAAAACCCTGCTGGACACGCTTCACTTCGCGTGCTGCACTTTCTTTCTTGCTCACCTTGCGATCGGAATGAAAATAAACACGCCCATCGCTGCCGACATGCGCACCGCCGTCGCGAGCCGGATCAAGGGTTAACTGGGTTAAATTCCGCCCTTCGGCATCAATCGCCCAAATATCCCAGTTGCTGCGTTTTTTGTGGCGCATATCCGGATGACCGCGATTGGAGGTGAAGACAATCCACTTGCCGTCCGCACTCCAAGACGGTTGCACATCGACACTGCGCGCATCGGTCACCTGAATCAGCTCCGAACCATCCGGATGCATGCGGAAAATATGCGCGCTACGCCCGACAGGCATGGCAAAAACAATCCATTTTCCATCCGGCGACAGGGCCGGATTGATGCCTTCAGCAAGCACCCGCGTACCCTGCTCGCTGATGTGCACCAACTCACTGCGATAACCGGCAATGCTCCAATTATCGAAGCCGTCGTGTTTTCTATGCTGTGCATGGCGCTTGCCGTCAGGGGTTACACTGTTCAAGCGCACTGCAATCACCGAACCATCCAACAATAACACCGGCTGGGTAAAACGACCGCGCATCTCCCGCAAACGCCGCAACATACCTTCGCCATCGGAAATTTTATCCCACAAACCAAGGCCGCCAGCGCGTTCGGACAAGAAATAAACATGCCCGTTATCCCGCCAGTCGATAGAATCAAACGCACGCACATCGTCAGTGACGATATTCGCTGGATCGCCATTCTCGAGATAACGGCGAGAAACCCACGACTGTTTACCTTGGCTGGCGATAACAAGCAGGCTACGCGCATCTGGCGAAGGCTTGGGATACATTTCGGTTTCGTGCGGCTCCAGTGTCAGCAACACCGCACCATCACTAAGTTGCGGCGATTTACCTGAAGTCATGACACTGGCCTTTTGCTCCAGCCAATTCAGCACATCCGCCGCTTGCGCGGGCGATACCCATGCCGAGACAAGAAAAACGGTTAGTGCCGCCATAAAAGAAACTGCTTGGAAGGGTTTACGCATGATTGCTCTCCTGGAAAATATTTTACCCATCATTGTTCACCCGGAAATTCGACTTGCCACAAGCCCCAGCGCGAAACCGTATCGCCCTGCGCATCGGATGGATCACGATTGGAATGGAAGATAATGACATGATCGCTTTTCCACGTCGGCGCGCCGTCGGCGGCATCCTCGGCATTGGTCAAACGCTGCACGCGACCACTGCCGATATCCAACACATAGATAGATGTATCAAGCAAATCGCCGCGACTATGCCGGTTGGAAACAAAAGCAATGCGCTGGCCGTCAGGGCTCCATGCCGGCTCAAATTCACCGTATTTCGACGAAGTAAGCTGAACAAGATCGCTACCATCAATATCCTGCATCCAGATATCGTAATTACCACCGGTGTTGCGTACGAAAGCAATACGCTTGCCATCCGGCGATACCGCACCACTGACACCGTTGGGAATCATCGTCATTTGGCTGCTGCTGCGATCGAAAATAAACAGCGACGGGTTCTCGAATTTACTCAACACGCCGCTTTTGGTCGGTTTATAGCCGAGTTTATGCTGAAAATTGTTGGAATTGTAAAAGCGCCACGTCTGGGCAAGCAGTTCGTAGTGTTTTGCAGTATCGGCGAACTGGGTAATAGCACGCGATTGCAACACCTTCTCCATCGTCGTATCGAAACACCAGACCCGGCCATCGTACGAAGCGTGCAAATTCATCGGCACCAACGCACCTTTGTAAGCGGTTAAATTACCGATAGCGATATGACCGTCGCCTCTGGCTTGGCGCATCCATGCCGAAACCGGGCCCATGCGATTGCTGATATAACCGATAGCACCGTTATTCAGTGCGACGCCGAAGCGCAGGGCTTCGTTCAAATGGGTTGCGCTCAGCTTGCGCAGGGTGCTTTCGGGATTATCGACATCGGTCTGAACGACGCTGTAGGCATCGGATGTGCGTTTGCTGTAAACAAGAAAATGATTGACCACCGAAGGGCGGACAATATCCGCATGCCGGTCCACTAGGACGCTACTGATCGGATAAAGTGCCGGTTCCGCTTTTTTACCCTTGGCCATCACCGGAGAAGCGATGAGGCTTAATGCAAGCAACATGGCCCAGATGCGTATTGTGAATTTCATGATGTCTCCTTCAATGTGGTTGTATGATCAAGCGCGGGGCATCTTGCATGCGAAATAGCTTAAGCTTTGTGATATGAGTCACAGATGAAAGCATTCTAATCTTGGCTTCACTAAACGCAAATCGCATACCAGCGCATGATTTGCAGGCGAGGAAAAGCCC
>JAJRWP010000041.1 GCA_021545645.1 Zetaproteobacteria bacterium
GAACAGGCTTTCTACATGATCGGTTCGATTGATCAGGCTGTGACCAAGGCAGAGAAGATGGAGGCCAAAGGCTAGTGAGTACCATCAAGGTTCTGGTTGCAACAGCCGAACGCGAGGTTTATCGCGGCGAGGCCGAGAAGCTGGTGGCTCCCGGTTCGGCTGGCGAGTTGGGTATTCTGCCGCAGCATACGCCGCTGCTCAGTGAATTAACGGCTGGTGAATTGCGTATCAGCAACGGCGATAATGTCGATGAAGTGTTCATTTCCGGTGGTTATATGGAAGTGCAACCGGATATGATTACCGTCTTGGCGGATAGCGCCGAACGTGCCTCCGATACCGACGAAGCTGCGGTACTTGCTGCCCAGCGTAATGCCGAAGAAGCGTTGGAGAAGCAGAAAGGCGATGTTGATCTGGCGATGGCACAAGCGGAATTGGCGGTGATGACGACGCGTTTGGAATGGATCAGGAAAAAGAAAAAGAACTAAATTTTTCGTATGTTTTTTCGGGCGCACCTTGGTGCGCCCTTTTTTATGCGTTTTTTGTCCATGAATAACATGTTTTGCAACACTGGCAGCATTGTGCGACCCTTTCCCCCTGAACCCGAATCGCAACCGTGGAGGCGCTATGATTTCCCTACCCGAATATCCTGATTTGCAAGTCTGTGTGTTGGCCGCAGGCCAAGGCAAGCGCATGCGCTCGAACCAACCGAAGGTGCTGCACAAGGTGCTGGGCCGGGCGATGATTGATTATGTGCTGCATACGGTGGAAGAGCTGCGTCCGAAATCGATTGCCGTGGTCACCGGGCACGCTTCCGAGCAGGTGCGCGCGCATGTCGGTCAGCCAGCCAATCTGTCGTGGGTGATTCAGGATAAACAACTGGGAACCGGGCATGCGGTTAAGCAGTGCGAAGAAGTGATTCGCGATGTGCGCGATGTGCTGATTGTCTGCGGCGATACGCCGTTGCTGCGTAGCGATACCTTGTCCGCATTGGTCGATGTACATCGCAGCAATGATGCGGCGGTGACGGTATTGACGGCCAAAGTGGACGAACCTTACGGCTACGGACGCATTCAGCGTGATGCCAAGGGCAATGTGACCGGTATTGTCGAAGAAAAAGATGCCAGCGACGATGAGCGGCGCATTGCTGAGGTGAGCAGCGGCATTTATTGCGTGCGCCATGATGTGCTGTTCGATCTTCTCTATAAAATAGGCAACCGCAATGCGCAGGGCGAATATTATTTGCCGGATATTGTGCCGTTGGCGCTTGCCAACGATCAACGCGTCGATGCCATAGCCATGCGCGATATGGCTGAGATGATCGGCGTGAATAATCGTGTGCAGTTGTCTGAGGTCGAGGATTTGATGCAGCAGCGCATTATTCGCGATTGGCAGATGCAGGGGGTAACGGTCGAAAAACCGGATACGGTGCGTATCGAAGCGACAGTGAATTTGGGTGTCGATGTGGTGATTCAGGCCGGTTGTTATTTGATCGGTTCCACGCGTGTTGGCGACGGTTGCCGGGTCGGGCCGAATGCGGTGCTGGTCGATGCATGGCTGGATGACGATGTGGAGGTGTTTGCTTTTAGCCACATTTACAGTGCCAATGTCGGCGCAGGAACGCAGATCGGACCGTATGGAAGACTGCGCCCCGGCACAGTACTCGGCGAGGATGTGCATGTCGGCAATTTTGTCGAAATCAAAAACTCCATCGTTGATCGCGGTAGTAAAATCAATCATCTCAGTTATATCGGCGATACCGATATGGGTAGCGGTTGCAATGTCGGTGCGGGCAGCATTACCTGCAATTACGACGGTGCAAACAAACACCGCACGCGCATCGGCGACGATGTGTTTGTCGGTTCCGATACTAAGCTGATTGCACCGGTTGAAGTGCATTCGGGAGCGACCATTGGCGCGGGCAGTATTGTCAGCAAAGATGTCGAATCCGGCGGTCTTACGCTGTCCGAACGGCCCGATCAGCGGCATATTGCCAACTGGCAACGGCCTAGCAAAAGAAAAGGCTGATGTGCGGCATTATTGGCGCAGTGACCGACGAGGATGCCCAAAAATCCTTGCTTGATGCGCTGCGGCGCATGGAATATCGCGGTTACGACAGTGCCGGTGTTTGCCTGCGCGAGCAAGGGCGGCTGCATTGCCGCAAAGAAGCTGGAAAGCTGGCCAATCTTGAACAGAGCCTCGATAAAAAACCGCTAAGCGGCCATGCCGGTATCGGCCATACCCGCTGGGCCACGCATGGCGGTCCGAGCCGCGAAAATGCACATCCGCATTTGGCCGATGGCGTGGCTGTGGTGCATAACGGTATTATCGAAAATCACGAAATCCTGCGTCAGGCATTAACAGCCGACGGCGTGGCGTTTCGTTCCGAAACAGACAGCGAGGTGATTCCGTGGTTGTTGTCGGCAGCGCTTGCCGCAGGCGGAAAATCCACGGGTATGGATGTGGCATGGCAGCAGACTGTCGATCAATTGCAGGGTGCATATGCGATGGTGGCGTTAACCGCCGCCGACGATTGCTTGTGGTTTGCGCGGCGCGGCAGCCCGTTACTTCTTGGCCGCAGTAAACACGGCATCTATGCAGCTTCCGATGCGTTGGCGCTGGCGGGTTTGGCCGATGAGGTGCTTTACCTTGAAGAAGGCGATATTGGCCGTATTTCACGTTCTGATGCCGTTATTTTTCAAGATGGTGTTCAGGTGCAGCGCGATTGGCAGGCGATTCCGTTGGCCGAGCAGGCGGCGGGCAAGGACGGCTTCGATCATTTCATGCAGAAGGAAATTTTCGAGCAGCCGCGTGTGATTGCCGATATTCTCAGTGCTTATGTGAAGCATGGTGTGGGTGAGCGGCCTGATATTGTTTTTCCGGCAGCGCCTTTGCTCGATACTGCACCGCTACCCAATCGCATTGTCATGGTGGCTTGTGGCACGTCGTATCATGCGGCACTGACGGCGCGTTATTGGTTGGAGCGTTATTTGCAGGTGTCGGTCGAGGTCGATGTGGCTTCGGAATACCGCTATCGCAATCCGGTCATCGGCCCGGATACTTGGCTGATTACCTTATCGCAATCCGGCGAAACCGCCGATACCCTGGAAGCGCTGCGCCTGTTTAAATCCAACACCCCGGACAATTTGGCGCTGACTTTGTGCAATGTCCCCGAATCATCACTGGCCAGAGAATCGGACGGCACGATTGCGCTGCTGGCAGGAACCGAAGTCGGTGTCGCTTCGACCAAGGCTTATACCGCGCAATTGGCGGTGTTGGCGCTATTGGTGCTGAAAATCGCTTATCAGAACGGCGTGATGAACGAAGCGGATACAAAACGGCATTTGACAGCCATGCGGCAAGTGGTTGACGGCATGCATGTGTTGCTGTCGCAGGCGGACCGCTTGCAGGCCTTGACGCCGTTATTCGAAGATATTCACGGGGCGCTATTTTTGGGGCGTGGCCCGTGTTTTCCCTTAGCGCTGGAAGGGGCGCTCAAGCTTAAAGAGATTTCTTATTTGCATGCCGAGGGTTATGCCGCCGGTGAGATGAAGCATGGTCCGATTGCACTGATTGATGCCAAATTGCCGGTAGTGGTGCTGGCGGCACGCAAATATCACCTGCAAAAGGTGCTTTCCAATTTGCGCGAGGTGCAGGCGCGCGGGGCCAAGGTGATTCTGCTCACCGATATGCGCGATGAGGATATTCCGGACAATGTGAATGCGGTGATTCGATTGCCCGAAGGCGATTCGTTCACCACCCCGCTATTCGCTGCTATTCCGTTGCAATTCCTCGCCTACTACGTCGCCCGCGCGCGCGGAACCGATGTCGATCAACCGAGAAATTTGGCCAAATCGGTGACGGTGGAGTAGGATGTAAAGCATCATTTTCTGGCTCTCGGCAGCATTTATTTCTGATTAAAGAGCCTTTGTATTTTATCATCAAAATTGAAAGTGTTTAGCGTCCATCCTTTTTTAGGCTTGTAAAAATAGAATTTCCACCGCATGGCGTGTTTTTCAAATTTTTGCAAATAGACTATCAGCATTAAAGATCGCCCTACTTCCTCGGTTTTTACAAGCTCTACGCCTATGGCTTTACCAAAGCGTTGTTCAATGACAGGTGCTTGCATCGTGAATTGGTTTTTCATGACATTAAATTCTGCGATAGGTATCATTAAATATGGCTTGACCAAATCAAGCCCTTCCTGTGTTTTCCCCGCTGCCACTTTATGCATGACTGAAGCAGCGAGTGCTTTTGCTGCGTCTTTATCGGGTAATGTGGCGGCAAAGGAGCTTGTATAAACAAGACTAAGAATTACGAATACAATAATTTTCATGGGTCTTCCATTTTAGTGGTTTTTTTTCGTGCTTACGTATGAGCTATTTTATACCCACCTTCTTAAAAAACATGTCCCATATTTATGGGACAAAAAGCCCCTGTTTACGGCCTTGCGGGCGTTTGAATTCATTCAATACACCTTTGTTTTACGGAAACGGTACTTTGACATACCTCAACTAAGGTTCTACGCTAGCACAGACGTGGAAGTGACTGGAAAAACAAGGGTGTTTGGAATTATTGGTGATCCGATTGCGCATTCGTTATCGCCGTTGTTTCAAGCCCGATTTGCTGTGCAGCACGGCATTGATGCCGTGTATGTGCCGTGGCGTGTCCGTTGTGAGGATGTTGCCACAGCGCTTGATGGCTTGTGGGCAACGGATGTGCAGGGATTTAACGTCACGGTTCCGCACAAGGAAACGGTCTGCGCTATGGTGCAAACCGATGCGGATGCGGCAGCTATCGGGGCGGTGAATACGCTGCGGCGCGGGGCCGACGGCTGGTTGGGAACGAATACCGATTGGCAGGGAATACGCAGCGTTCTCCATGATTTAAATGTGAATATAGATTGCGGCGATGTGCTGCTGATTGGTGCAGGCGGTACGGCGCGCGCGGTGTTGCATGCGCTGGCGGCGGAGGGCGCGCAGCAGGTGTTGGTGTGCAATCGCAGTGATGGACGTTTGCAGGAGCTGATTCGGCATGCGCAAGCAGCCTATCCCGATATGCGGTTGAGTGCTGTGGCATGGGATGTGGAAGAGGTGCAGACGGTGATTCGCCGTTGCCCGCTGATTATCAATACTACGTCGATTGGCCTCGGCGATTCGGATGTGGTGTTTCCGTTCAAAATCAGTGGCGATGGCGTGGCTGTCGATGCGGTGTATGCGCCGGACGGGCAAACGGCATTTGTTAAGGCGGCGCGATCCGGTGGGCGCAAAGCGGTGGATGGTTTACCGATGTTGCTGGCCCAAGGTGCAGCTTCGTTTGCTTGGTGGCATGATGTGCAGGTGCAGGTCAAACCGGTGATGCAATGGATGGAAAAACGCTTGCACCGGCGCGCTACGGATGCAGCGCCATGAAGGGATTCAGGCTGGTGAGAACGACATGAAAAAACAGCGCACGCGCTATAGCCGTCTTGCCGATATTCTGCTGCGTCAGAATAAGCTGACGCGCGAGCAGTTGGATACGGTGTTGCGTGAAATGAATCTGTCCGGCGATACATTGATTTCGACACTGGTCAAACAGAATATTTTTGACAGCGAGGAAATCACCAATTTCGTTTCGCGTAGTTTCGGACGGCCTGTTGTCGATCTGGATAAAATCGAAATCCCTGAAAACCTGACTGCGATTTCGTTGGATATTATGCGCCGCAACAAGGCGCTGCCAATCAAACGCATGGGCAATATGCTGACCCTTGCTGTCGCCGATCCTTACGACATCAGCGCGCTGGACGAAATGGCTTTTATTAGCGGCTGCCAGATCGAAATGGTGATTGTCGCCGAAGAACAATTGTTGCGCCGTCTTGACGATTTGGGCACAGCCGACGGCCATTTGGATGAAGTGATTGCCGATTTGGGGGCCAATGATTTGGAGGTAGTCGATACCTCCGAAGCAGAGCTAGACGAGCACATGCTGACCACCGAAACGGAAGCCGCACCGGTAGTGAAGTTGGTCAATTTGATTCTGCTTGATGCCATCAAACGCGGCGCTTCCGATATTCATTTGGAACCGTATGAAAAAGTGCTGCGCGTGCGTTACCGCATCGACGGCGTGTTGCATGAAATTATGCGTCCGCCGCTTAAATTGCGCGATGCCATCGTGTCGCGAATCAAGATTCTGGCGCGTTTGGATATTTCCGAGCGACGTTTACCGCAGGACGGGCGCATCAAATTGCGTCTTTCGCGGACCAAAACCGTCGATTTCCGCGTTTCGGCCTTGCCGACACTGTTCGGTGAAAAAGTGGTGATGCGCCTGCTTGATCCGTCGAGTTTACAGCTGGATATGACCAAGCTCGGTTATCAGGGGGATTCCCTGAAGCGCTTGCAGGACGCGATTCATCAGTCCTACGGCATGGTGCTGGTGACCGGGCCGACCGGTTCGGGAAAAACCGTCAGCTTGTATTCTGCGGTGGCCGAATTGAACAAACCGGGGGTGAATATTTGCACCGCCGAAGATCCGGTGGAATTCAATTTTATGGGTATCAATCAGGTCAATATGAATGCCGATATTGGCCTCGATTTTCCGACGGTGCTGCGCTCGTTTTTGCGCCAAGATCCGGACATTATTCTGATCGGCGAAATCCGCGATTACGATACTGCCGCCATCGGCATTAAAGCGGCACTGACCGGCCATTTGGTGCTGGCGACTTTGCATACCAACGACGCACCATCGACAATGAACCGGCTGATTAATATGGGTATCGAATCGTTTCTGGTCGACTCGGCGGTGAATTTGGTTTCCGCACAGCGTTTGGCGCGGCGTAATTGTGCCGAATGCGCCGAGCATATAGAGGTTCCGCGAGAAGCATTGATTGATGCCGGTGTTCCTGTGGCCGAGGTCACTGAATATAGGCCGATGGCGGGCAAGGGTTGCCAGATATGCAATGGCACCGGCTACAAGGGGCGGACGGGTATTTATCAGGTGATGCCGGTATTCGATGAAATCCGCAATGCCGTTTATGCGGGTAAAAATGCCAACGAGATTAACGATATTGCTGTTGAGCATGGTGTGAAAACGTTGAGAATGGCAGCGTTGGATAAAGTGAAATCCGGTGAAATTTCGCTGGAGGAATGTCTCAGGGTGACGGTGGCTGATTGATGGCGGAATTTACATGGAAAGGCAAGACACGCGACGGCACGGAACGCTCCGGTGAAATGGAGGCGGGCAATAAGGATATTGTCATGGCCAGCCTGCGGCGGCAGGGCTTGGTCGCCGTTAAGGTCAAGAAAAAACCGATTGAGATTCATTTGTTCCCAGAGCGTGTGGACGAAAAAGACATTACCGTGTTTTTCCGCCAGTTATCGACAATGATTAATGCCGGTGTGCCCCTAGTGCAGGCCTTTGAGCTGTCTGAAAAGGGCTCGAGCAATAAAGCACTGGTTAAATTGCTCAAGGGTATGCGCGATGAATTGGAGGGTGGTGTGCCGCTCGGCGAGACTTTGCGCAAATTTCCCAAGGATTTCGACCGTTTGAGTTGTGCGTTGATTGAGGCCGGTGAGCAGGGCGGTATTCTCGATTCTATTTTGTTGCGTCTGTGTGCTTACCGCGAAAAAGCGCAGGTGTTGAAGGCGAAAATTAAGTCGGCGATGGTTTATCCGGTGGCCATTGTCACCGTCGCGTTTATTGTCACTGCGGTGCTGATGATTTTTGTGATTCCGGTGTTTGGCGAGATGTTTGCCGATTTCGGCTCGGCATTGCCGATGCCAACGCAAATCGCCATCAATCTGTCCAACGGTTTTGTCGAATATTGGTATATCGTGCTTTTTGCGCCGATCATTCTTGTTACGGGCATCAAACAAACCTATAAAACCAAATCCGGACGTTACCGTTTGGACCAATTGCTGCTCAAATTACCGATTCTCGGCGATGTGTTGCGCAAGGCTTCGGTGGCACGTTTTTGCCGTACCTTTTCAACGCTGACTGCAGCCGGTGTGCCGGTGCTTGAATCGCTGGATACGGTCGCCGAAACGGCTGGCAATGTGGTGGTCGAGGAAGCGATTTTGAATGCCAAGGAATCAATTACACAGGGCCAGACATTGTCCGCGCCGCTGGCCGAATCCGGTATTTTTCCGCGTATGGTGACGCAGATGATCAATATTGGCGAAGAAACCGGCAGCATGGAAGAAATGCTGTCCAAAATCGCCGATTTCTACGAGCAGGAAGTAGATACGGCGGTGGATAATATGACAGCACTGATGGAGCCGCTGATTATGGCCTTCCTCGGCGTAGTTATCGGCGGTTTGGTGATTGCCATGTATTTGCCCATCTTCAAGATGGCATCCATTGTCTAATTCCGCACAACCGCGCATTTCATTTTTCCATTGACGTTGCCGTGAGTTTTTCAGTTTTTTTGATGGTCAGTTGCGGTTTGCTCGGTCTTTTGTTCGGCAGTTTTGCCAATGTGCTTGTGCACCGTTTGCCGCGCGGTGAATCAATTGTATTTCCGGGCAGCCATTGCCCATCGTGTGCGCATGCGATTGCTTGGTACGACAATATTCCAGTTTTTTCGTGGTTGTGGTTGCGTGGCCGTTGTCGGCATTGCGCGCGTCCGGTGGCTTTGCGTTATCCGCTGCTGGAGGCCGGATTAGGGCTGATATGGGTGTTTCTGGCTTGGCATTTTTCACTGAGGCCTGAGCTGGGCATGGCGTTGCTGCTGTCTTTTCTGCTGTGGGTGCTGAGTTGGATTGATTTGGAAACCGGATTGCTGCCCAATGTACTGACATTTCCGGGCATGGCCGCCGCTTTGATATTTGCCGCATGGCAGGGCGATTTTGCCGATGCATTGCTTGGAGCGGCCGCCGGATATGCGGTGTTTTGGCTGGTGGCACGCTTGTTTTTGCTGGCGACAGGCCGCGAAGGCATGGGGCAGGGAGATTTTAAGCTGCTGGCCATGCTTGGCGCGTTTTTCGGTTGGCAGGCGCTTCCCTTTGTGATTTTTCTATCCTCTTTTGTCGGTGCAATCGTCGGCAGTGTGTTTCTGCTCATTTCCAGCCGTTCGATGCGCGCCGAACTTCCTTTCGGGCCTTATTTGGCTGCTGCCGGCATGGTTTGGCTGCTGTGGGGTGAAGGCCTGCTCAAGATGTTTGCGGATTTCAGCCGCAGTCTTATCTGATGGTATGGCTTTGATGTTGCGCATCGGCTTAACCGGCGGCATTGGCAGCGGCAAAACAACCTTGGCCCGTCTGCTGGGCGAGCGGCAAGTGCCGGTGCTTGATCTGGATGGGCTTGGCCGTGCGTTGCACAGCGATTCGGCATGTATGGCTGAACTGGTCGATGCTTTCGGCAAGGAGATTGTCGATGCTACGGGGGCGATTGATCGGCGGGCGCTGGCCGCACTTTGTTTTGCCGATGGCGAAAAAACGGAAATGCTGAACCGTATTATGCATCCGCGCATTTGGGCGCAAACGGAAGCATGGTGTGCTGAGCAGGATGCCGTGTATGTGCTGATTGAGGCTTCGGTATTGATTGAGTCGGGTGGTGCGTCGCGCATGGATGCGGTTGTGGTCGTGCTCGCTGATGCGGCGATTCGCCGTCAGCGTGTATTGGCTTCCAGAAATATGGATGCGCAGCAATTCGAGGCCATTGTTCGCCGTCAATGCAGTGATGCCGAGCGGCGGCAAGTGGCAGACTTTATTGTTGAAAATAACGCCGATTTGCATGCGCTAAATTGCCAAGCGGAGGCCTTGCACCGGGAACTTCTGGCTCTGGCCACATCTTGAACGGCTTGAACACAGCCGTTTTTTCGGTTGACACTTACAGGTACGCTTCGTAACGTTCGCAACCTTATTCCCTGGTAGCTCAGTTGGTAGAGCGGGTGACTGTTAATCACCTTGTCGCTGGTTCGAGTCCGGCCCGGGGAGCCATTTTTAGGCTTAAGCATCATAGTCTGGAAGCAATTGCAGTAAGGGCGTCGCACATGGCGTCCTTGCTTTTTTTTGGCCTGTTTATGCAATGTTTTCACTTGCTTGGGCAAACTGTGCTACATTGAGACGATGGATATGCTGCACGATCCGATTTTATTCACGATCTTTCTGATCTTCTTCGGTGCTTCGCTGCTCGCCACAGGGGCTTTGTATGCCCGGCAATCGCTGCTGGTTGCTTATGTGTTGCTGGGGATATTGTGCGGCCCGGCGGTCTTGGGTTGGGTGAGTGATGCAACACTGATCAGCGAATTATCGCATATCGGCATTGTGTTTCTGCTGTTTTTACTGGGTATCAACCTGCCGCCGCAGAAATTGATTCGCATGCTGGGCAAGACGACGTGGATTACCTTGATGAGTTCCCTGCTTTTCACGCTGCTGGGGGCGGCGATTGCTTGGCTGGCCGGATTGCGCGGTATCGAGGCATTGATTGTCGGGGTGACGTTACTTTTTTCCAGCACCATCATTGGCTTGAAATTATTGCCGACCACGGTGCTGCATCATCAGCGAACCGGCAGTGCGATGATTAGTGTTCTTTTGCTGCAGGATGTGATTGCCGTGGCTGTGCTGCTGATGCTGCAAGGCGGCGGAGGGGCGGATAATATATTGGGCCAATTGTTGCTCAGCTTGCTCAGTTTACCACTGTTGGCCGGGCTGATTTATACGATCAATCGCTTTGTTCTGTTGCCGCTGTTGCGGCGTTTCGATGTGATTCAGGAGTATGTTTTTCTGGTCGCTATCGGCTGGTGTCTGGGCGCTGCGGAATTGGCTAGTTTTGCCGGCTTGTCGCATGAAATCGGCGCATTTATGGCCGGTGTGGCGCTGGCATCGAGCCCGATTTCCTTGCATATCGCCGAACGCCTTAAGCCGTTGCGCGATTTTTTCCTGATTATCTTCTTTTTCGCCATCGGAGCTGGTTTCAATCCGGCGCTGGTGGGTGATATGTTGTTGCCCGCGTGTTTGTTGGCCGCGACAGCTTTATTTGTTAAACCGTATGTTTTTGCATGGCTTTTGCGGCATTCGGGGGAAAAGCCGGAGCTGGCCAGTGAGGTGGGTGTGCGTTTGGGTCAAATGAGCGAGTTTTCCTTGCTGATTGCGGTGCTGGCGGTGCAAGTGCAGATGATCGGTGCGTTGGCGGCGAATCTGATTCAACTGGCGACGCTGCTTAGTTTTATCGCCTCATCCTTCTGGATTGTGCGCCATTATCCGACCCCGATTGGTGTCGATTCGACATTACACCGCGACTGACGGCGCTCAGCGTTTGGGCAGATAAACAAGCGGATTGACCGGCGTCGGTCCGCGCCGCACTTCGAAATGTAAATGCGGTCCGCTGCTGCGCCCGGTATGGCCGACGCGGGCAATTGTATCGCCGCGTTTTACGCGTTGTCCTTTGTGCACAAGATTGCGCTGGTTGTGTGCGTAAGCGGTGAACATATCGTGGCTGTGGCGGACAATAATCAAATTGCCGTAGCCGGTGAGCCGGTGATCGGCATACACCACTTCACCGGCTGCTGCGGCATGCACTGGCGTTCCTTCTTTGGCGGCGATATCGATGCCGTCGTGCGGGCGTCCGTGGCGTCTGCCGAATTTACTGCTTATCTTGCCGCGTAGCGGCCAGTGCAGGCTCACCTTGCCTCGATGCACGGTACGAGAAGATTTTTTTACATGTTTGCGGTGGGCCTTGGCTTTCTTTTTGACGCTATGCGGGTGGATTTTTTTGCGCGTTTTCGGCATCGGCAGGAAGGTGGGTTTTGGTGCCTGACGCCATAAATACAGGCGTTGTCCGACATAAATGGTATATGGTGCGTGCAGGTGGTTGCGCCGTGCCAATGTTTTGTAATCCAGCTTATAGCGTTTGGCAATGCTGCCTAGGGTGTCGCCGGAGCGAACCTGATAAGAGGCATATTCGGCGTGTTGCGGTGTGTACGGGACGACCGTCCTAAAGCAGCCGGACAAAGCCAGCAGAAGACAGATGAGGCTTATTCTTAGCGTAACATCCATAAGCCTGCAAAGCCTGCGACAACCAATACAACGACGGCAATCGTCAGCCATTCGAAATGCCGTTCCACCATGCTGCGCAAGCGGCTTCCGCCCCATTGCAGCAGTGCGCCTTCGAGGAAGAATCGTGCACCGCGTGAAACTATGGTCGCCAAGGCAAAGCCGATAAACGGCAGCCCGAAAGCACCGGCGGCGATGGTGACCACCTTGAACGGAATCGGTGAGAATCCGGCAATCAACACAACCCACAGTCCGTATTCGCGGAATAGTCCCTGCACATGTGCGAATTGATCCATTGCGCCGTAAAATTCGAGCACCGGTTGCGCCACGCTGACAAACAACAGCATACCGATGAGATAACCGATACAGGCACCGACAAAAGAACCGGCAGTACTGATAGCGGCCAGTCTGAGGCCCAGCTCCGGTCGCCCGAGTGCCAGTGCGAGCAGTAGGATATCGGGTGGAATCGGAAATATGCTGGCTTCGATGACGGCAATAAAAAAAAGCGCGGTTTGCGCTTGCGGATGCTCGGCCCAAGATAAGGTCCAGTTGTAGCAGCGGCGTAACCAGCGCGGTTTGAGAAAGCTCATGAGCGCATCAGCTATGAGCGCCGGCGATGAGTGGTACGAAGGAGCAGCTGTCGAAGCGTTCTTCAATCAGCGTATTGCCGCGCTTGCGCAGGCGAATCAATTCATGTGCGCCGGTGCTGCCCAAGGGCATAATCAACATGCCGCCGTCGCGCAGTTGCTGCACCCATGCATCCGGTATTGCGCTGCCGCCTGCCGCCGCCAATATTGCATCAAAAGGCGCATATTCGTCCCAGCCGAGCGTGCCGTCGGCACATTTCAACATCACATTGGCATGCCGCGCAGCACGCAGATTGCGGCGTGCCCGTTGCGATAGGCTGGCGATGCGTTCGATGCTGTAAACACGTCGGCACAGACGCGATAACACGGCGGTTTGGTAACCGCAGCCGGTACCGATTTCGAGCACCCGTTCATGCCCCTGCAATTCGAGCAATTGGCTCATTTTGGCAACCATATAGGGTTGGGATATGGTTTGTCCTTCGCCGATCGGCAAGGCCGAATCCTGATAGGCATGGCTGGCTAGGGCTGCATTGACAAACATGTGCCGGGGTACATGCAACATGGCATCAAGAACACGCGGGTCGCTGATGCCACGGGGCAAAAGCTGTGCCTCCAACATGCGGCGGCGTGGCCGTTCGAAAGCCACAGTCGGATCAGCTCGGTTCATCTGTAAAACGGAGATGATGCGGCTCTAAAAAAATGGTCGGGACGGCCGGGTTCGAACCGGCGACCACCAGTCCCCCAGACTGGTGCGCTACCAGGCTGCGCTACGTCCCGGAACATCAATAAACGATAAACATTTAAATCAGGTATCCAACAACTGTTGAATAGCAGCCAGCTCCTGACGAACTCGCTTGAGTGTTTCTTGTGCCGAATTTTGTTCGACAAGTTGGTCCATATCACCTTGTTGCAGACGTTTTTTTGCGCCCTTTATGGTGAAATTGAGATCGTAGAGCAGGTGCTTAATTTGTAGAATGGAATAAATATCACGTTGCCGGTAAAAGCGGCGGTTGCCGCTCTTTTTCACCGGTTTGATATGATGAAATTCGGTTTCCCAATAGCGCAACACATGCGGCTCGACCTCGCAGAGCTCGCTGACTTCGCGAATGGCGAAGAATAGCTTGTCCGGCAAATTGGGAATGCTTACCCCTGCTTTGCGCAGTGTCTGCATTTGACGTTTCATTCATCCTCTCCAATCACTTTCTGTTTGAGCAGATGGCTGGCGCGGAAGGTGACCACCCGCCGCGAAGAAATGGTGATTTCATTCCCGGTTTTGGGGTTGCGGCCACGTCGCGCATGTTTGTTGCGTACCATGAAGTGTCCGAAACCGGACAGTTTCACATCTTCGCCACGCTCTAGGGTTTGACGAATCATATCAAGCACTGAATCGACGATTTGCCCGGATTCTTTTTTGGACAATCCGACATGCTCGTGTACTAGCGTTGCAATTTCGGCCTTGGTCAAAAATCCCTCCACAGGTTAATTTACAGGCAATTAGACCATTTATCTCGAAACAACTTGTGACTATAGACGGAACCTATTGGAATGTCAAAGGTTTTTGGCTGTTAATTAAGCTTGCCTTCATGCAGAAGCAATTGCCGGTCGCAGGCTTTGGCCAGCAAACTGCTGTGTGTCACCATGATAACTGCAGCGCGTTCCTCACGGCACATTTGACGCATGGCCAGAAAAACTTCATCCGCCGTATGCTCGTCAAGATTGCCTGTCGGCTCGTCGGCGAGCAGTACGCGTGGTTTGCCGACCAAGCTGCGCGCGACAGCAACACGTTGTGCTTCGCCACCCGATAAACGCCCCGGCCGGTGTTCGCTACGCTCTGCCAGCCCCAGTCGTTCAAGCAGATTGAATGCCCGTTTCTTCGCTTTGTCGCGGTTTTCACCGCGCACCAGCAGCGGCATCATGACATTTTCCAGAGCAGTCAGTTCGGGGATGAGATGGTGCGCCTGATAGATAAAGCCAATATGCAGATTGCGCATTTCTGCGGTCGCATCGGGTGAAAGTTCGAATAAGGCTTGTCCATCCAAAGACACCTCGCCGGCATCGGCGGATTCGAGTGTGCCCAGCACATGCAATAAGGTGCTTTTACCAGAACCGGATTGGCCGACAATGGCGACAAATTCCCGTTCCGCTACCTGCATATCGACACCATCCAACACACAAATCTTGCCGCCGGGTGCATCGAATGATTTTTTTACCCCGGCGACGCGCAGCAACACTGCCGCCGAGGCGGTGTTGTTAGTATTCATGTCTATTTCGGCTGGTGGCGTAAGGCGTCAATGGTTTCTTTGGCGCGCTTGCGCATATATTCCTGCACAACCTTGCGCACGCTGGGGTATGCTTCGGTAATCGTATCGAAATCGGAGCGCGATAATTCCATCAGTTCGACAGGCCCTTTGGCGTGAATCGTTGCCGTACGCGGTCTGCCTGTAAGCAATGCGACTTCGCCGAAAAAATCGCCTTCGCCGAGTGTGGCCTGCAAGGCTTGTTTGTTTGCAGGCCCGGCGACCATCAAAGTGACGAGACCGGAGCGAATCAGGTAGAAGGTTTCGCCGACTTCGCCTTCACGCATAATGATATCGCCATCTTCGAAGGTGCGCAGGGTGAATTTTTCAACCAAAACCATGCGTGCGTCTTCGGGGACGCCTTCAAAGACAGGGGTGATAGCCAACAAGCGTTTGAGAACCCGCTGACGATAAAAATCTTCGACTGTTTTGCGCATGTCCGGGTATTTTTCAACCCAATTATCGAAGGTTGTGCGATCGACCATCAGGATGCTGCATTCCGTTTCGGCAATGGCTTCGTCTTTGTGGTCGATGCGCGACATGAAGGAGCGTTCGCCGAAAAAATCACCTTCTTTTAATTGCGAAAACACCTGTTTTCTGCCCTGCACATCGGTTGCTTGCAGCGATACCTTGCCCATGCCGATTAAATAGAGGTGCGCGCCCGGTTCTCCGGTGCGGTAAATCTGCTCACCGGCATCGACATTGCGCAGTTGCAGCGAATCGATGAACGATTCGAGTTGCTCGCCGGACATGCCGGACAGCAATGGCGTGCTGGCCAACCCGGCACGAACCTTATCGGCCGACGGTGCAGGCTCGCCTTTGACGACAGCGAAAGCGAAGTCGTCACTGCTACCGCCACGCGTTTCAGACAGCGCTTTTAGGCTTTCTTGAATGGCGGTTTGTTCGGGGTCGATACGCAAAATGAGCTTGCTGACGGCAATCGCCTGCACCACATAGCCTTCGGCGGCATAGGCGCGGGCGATTTTACCGTAATCCTCGACAGCTCCGTGGGTATCGCCGGTCTTTTCCTTGAGTTCGGCAACCTTAGCATAGATGCGCAAATCATCCGGGTGTTTGCTGTGGTATTGGGTAAATAAGGCCAATGCTTCAGGGTAGTTTCCGGCAAGCAGCGCTTGCGTTGCCTGCTCACGGATATTTTTACCGGTTTTTTTCGGGCTGTCGCCGAATAAAGTGAATTTACTCATAGCGCAATGCATCTGCAGGCGGCACATTAGCCGCCCGCCAAGCCGGATAGCAGGTCGCTGCTAGCCCCATGAAAAGGCTTACCAGAATTACAGTTAACACTGCTGAAGCATCAATGATTGAAGGCACATGGTCAATATAATAAACATCGCCGGATAAAATCGTGATACCGCTCACTTGTTGCACCCAAGCCAAAATCGCGTCCAGTTTCCATGCCAGCAGCAGGCCGAGCATGGCACCAATCAGTGTGCCGCTGGCAGTCAGAATAGCACCCATATACAAGAATATACGCATCACCGAGGCATGTGTCGCACCAATGGTTTTGAGAATGGCGATTTCTTTGCGTCGCTCCATCACCACCATGACCAGCGATGCCACCATATTGAAAACCGCGACCAGCACAATCAGCGATAAAATTACCCCCATGACCACGCGCTCCATTTTCAAGGCGCGGAAAAAGGAATGGTGTTGCTGCATCCAGTCGCGAATCCATGCGCCGGGAGGCAAAGCTGTGGCGATTTCGTGCGCAACCAAGCGCGCCTGATTACGGTCGGCCAAATGCACTTCGATGCCGCTCACCCGATTGCCCAAACGGTTCAAACGCTGCACCGCCGCCAGTGGTGCAATCACCAAGCCGATGTCGTATTCGTAAAAACCGGAATTGAAAATACCGGCGACTTCAAAGGCGCGCATGCGCGGGGCCATACCGGAAGGTGTGATACCGGCAGCCGGAGAAATCAGGTTGACGCGGTCACCGGGGCTGAGATTGAGTTTACGGGCCAAATCCTTACCCAATACTACTTTGAATGGGCTGCCGCGCGTTAATGCCGAAAAATCACCGGCCACCATATGCGTGGCAATTTCCTGATCGCGCTCAACATCCACACCCTTGAGCATGACGCCGGTGGCGCGAGCCCCGTGTGCGGCCATGACCGGAGCCGAGATATAGGGTCCGGCGCGTTTTACCGACTTAATGCCTTCGATGCTTGTCAGCCATGGCTGCCAATTTTGCAGATAATCATCCGGCCCCTGCACATCGACATGCGATGAAAAACCCAGAATGCGATTCTTCAATTCCACATCGAAGCCGTACATCACCGACAGTACGATAATCAGTGCCGCCACGCCGATGGCTACACCGACACCGGAACTCCAGCTAATCAGCGATACAAAGCGTTCGTCGCGGCGCGAACGCAAGTAGCGCATGGCTAGCATCAGTTCGTAGCGTTTCATGGCGTCAGGTAGCGGAAATAAAGATAAAGGTGGGAAATGACGATGGAAATCAGCATCAGACCGAAGGCGTGCTTCATAAACACCAGAAACGCAATCGGATGCCCGGCACGTTGCGCAAAACCGGCGACAATCAGATTGGCCGAGGCACCAATCAACGAGCCGTTACCGCCCAGACATGCACCCAATGCCAGCGCCCACCACAGCGGAACCAAGGCCTCCGGGCCGCCGAATGTCGGCCCCATACTTTGAATCAGCGGAATCATCGTGGCGACAAAGGGAATATTATCAATCAGTGCCGAAGCAATCGCCGATACCCACAAAATCACCCCGGCCGTGGCCACAAAATCGCCGCCGGTAAGGGCCAGTGTTTTGTGCGCCATCAGTTCGATAACACCAGTATGCTCGACACCGGTAACGATAATAAACAGGCCGACAAAGAAGAAAATTGTCGTCCATTCCACTTCCGCCATGATGCCTTCGTAGGCATGATCTTTGTCGGCCAACGGTTGGCCGAGCGTTTGCAGCAATAACAATGCCGCCGCGCCAAACATGGCAATCGAAGCAGGTTCCAAATGCAGTTGGTGCGCTACCGTGAAGCTGGCAATGACCAAAAACAGGACCGCAAGGCTCTTTTTTAACAAGGGCACATCTTGAATGGCTTCGTTTTCGTCGAATTGCATGACCAGTGCTTTGTGTTCTTCCGAGGCGTGTAAATCGCGACCGAACATAAACCAGATGGCGAGCAGCATAACGGCAAAAATCACCGGTGTGATGGGAGCCAGATTGACCAGAAAATCGTAAAAACTCAAATTGGCCGCCGAACCAATCATGATATTCGGAGGATCGCCAATCAGTGTGGCCGTACCGCCGACATTGGAAGCTAGGATTTGCGCAAACAAATACGGATACGGTCGCACCCCGAGCGCGTCGGTAATCAGCAAGGTCACCGGCGCAATCAGCAATACTGTGGTGACATTATCGAGAAATGCGGAAAATACAGCCGTCACCACCGAGAGCATCACCAGTACCCCCCATGGGCTCCCCTTCACCGCTTTGGCGGCCTTAATCGCCACATACTGAAACATGCCGGTTTTCTGACTGATGGCGACAATCACCATCATGCCGGTGAGCAGGCCGATGGTATTAAAATCAATACCGGCCACGGCTTGCTGTTGGGTAATCACGCCGCAGAGAATCATCAGACCAGCGCCTAGCAAGGACAATACGGCGCGGTTGAATTTCTCGGCCATAATCACCGCATACACCACCAGCAGAATCGACACCGCCAGCCAAGTCGGGTCCAGCCCGAATATCGCCAACGCCGCATGCTCTTGCGTATTATGCATCGTTCGCGCCTTCTTCCCGCAGATGATCCAAAACATCGCCCGCAGAAATGATGCCGAGCAGGTGTTTGTTTTCGTCCACAACCATGGCGTGTTCGTGTTGATTCAGTGAAATCATCGCTGCGGAAACTGCCAATAGCGATTCGTCCCGATTGACCATCAATGGTTTGCTGTCCATTACCTCGGCAATTTTCAGCTTGGCGACTTCCCTGTAGTGGCTGCGCAGAATACCCAAGTCCGGGGCGTACGAAATCTGATCCAAATCGCCGGTGGAAATATAGCTGGGCAGGACTTTTTTCATAATCGAAAATGTCGAAACAACGCCAAGCAACATGCCATCCGCATCGACAACCGGAATCATGCGCAATTTCACTGCACGCATGCGGTTGAGTACGCTTTCCACCGTTTCATCGGCAAGCGCTGTGACAATATTCGTAACCATGGTTCTTTCAGCTAACATCATAAGCCTCCGCGCCGCTTGCTGGCGTTATTCCGGGCGCATATGCGGAAACAGTAACACATCGCGAATGGAATGCTGTCCGGTAAACATCATCACCAGTCGGTCCACACCGATACCGACGCCCGCCGCAGGCGGCATGCCGTATTCCAGTGCGCGCAAATAATCTTCATCGACACCGCTGGCTTCTTCATCGCCAGCTGCTTTGGCCTGCGCTTGCGCAACAAAACGCGCCCGCTGATCGTCCGGATCGTTCAATTCGGAAAAACCGTTGGCGATTTCTTTACCGGCAATCATCAATTCGAAACGGTCGGTAAAATACGGCTCATCGGCATTGCGCCGCGCCAGCGGTGAAATATCCACCGGATAATGGGTGACAAAGGTCGGCTCCGTTAGTTCGGATTCGACCAGTTCTTCAAAAAGTGCGGCCAAATAATGCCCGGCTTTCCAAGTAATCAAGGGTTTGAAATCGTCGATTTCCTGCAAGGCGACGGTGGCCAGCAGTGCTTTATCGTCGGCATGGCCGCGCAAATCGGGGCGTTTTTCGAATACCGCTTCATCCATGCGGATGCGCTTGAACGGCTTGTCCAAATGCACCAGCACGCCATCCCATTCCACTTCGCTGATGCCTAAACCCTCGCCGATACTGCGAATCAATGCTTCGGTGGTATCCATTGCATCGTTGACATCGGCATAGGCCTGATAAAATTCAACCATGGTGAATTCGGGATTATGCGTTGCATCCAGCCCTTCGTTACGGAAATTGCGATTGATTTCAAATACCCGCTCAAAACCGCCGACCAGCAGCCGTTTCAAATACAATTCCGGGGCAATGCGCATAAACAAATCCATATCCAACGCATTGTGATGGGTGATGAAGGGTTTTGCTGCCGCACCGCCCGGCTGCACTTGCAGCATCGGTGTTTCGACTTCCATGAAATCGCGCGCTTCAAGACCTGTGCGCAGCAGCGATACCAGTTTGGAACGGGTGCGGAACACGTCGCGCGATTCGGGAGTGACCATCAAATCCACATAACGCTGGCGATAACGTGTCTCTTTATCGCTCAGGCCATGCCATTTTTCCGGCAAGGGGCGCAGGCATTTGCTGACCGGTTCGACATGGCTTACGCGTACCGATAATTCGCCGGTGCGGGTGCGAAACATGATGCCTTCGGCCCCGATAATATCGCCCAAATCCCATTTTTTACTTGGATTGTAAACATCTTCACCCAGTACATCGCGATTCAGAAAAAGCTGAATGCGTCCGCTGCCATCCTGAATCTGCACAAAGCTGGATTTGCCCATCACCCGGTGCGCCATGATGCGTCCGGCCACCCGTACGGTCTCCACTGCCGATTCGTCCATCGCTGCAAATTGTTCGGCATCGACATCGGCAAAACGCTGCTGAATTTCGGCTGTCGTTGCATTGACGCGCCATGTGTTCGGATAAGCTTCGCCTTGTTGGCGCAGACGGTTCAGCTTTTCCCGGCGAACAGCGATTTGTTCAGGTGTTTGCGCTGTACTCTGTTGGGCTTTGTTGTCGCTCACAGGCAGAGATGTGCCTAGCGGCGGCTATGCAGATCGAGATCGGCAAAGAAGAAGGCGATTTCAATGGCTGCATTGTCCAGCGAATCGGAACCGTGTACGGCATTGGCCTCAATCGAATCGGCATGATCGGCACGAATACTGCCTGCCTCGGCTTCTTTCGGGTTGGTTGCGCCCATCAACTGGCGATTGAGTTTGACGGCGTTTTTGCCTTCCAGAACCATGGCCAGAATCGGACCGGAACTCATAAAGGCGCATAAATCGTTATAAAACGGGCGTCCTTCGTGCACGGCGTAAAAACGACCGGCTTCGGCGGCGGAAAGATGTGTCATGCGCGTGCCGATGACCGACAAGCCGTTTTCTTCAAAGCGGCGGATGATATCACCGATGACGTTTTTGCCGACGGCATCCGGCTTGATGATGGAAAGTGTGCGTTCGATAGCCATAAAAGGAACTCCCTGTGTCGATTGTCGCGCCCGATGCGCGAGGTTCGGCAGTCTAGTCAGCGAAAGGCAGACTGCAAGTATGCTGCTGTGCTACGATTTTTTTTGCACGATCATCCGGCTTGATGCACTGCCTGCACAATGCCGCCGCCGAGCAGTTCTTCACCAGAATAAATCGCCGCTACCTGACCGGGGGCGGTCGGTTTTTGCGGTGTTGCGAATGTTAATGCCAAGCCATCATCGTTGCGCACAATCCGGCAGGCCGCAGGCGGCATTTGATAGCGTACTTTGGCTTGCAGCGATTCGCCATCGTGCGGTTCCCTGATCCATGCCAGTTCC
>JAJRWP010000042.1 GCA_021545645.1 Zetaproteobacteria bacterium
ACGAATCACATAATCTTCGGTCTTGAGGTTGCCGCTAATTTCGATGCGCTCCACATATACCTCACGCCCTTTTTCGATATCAAACCTAATGTCCACCTTTTTTACTTCGGGGTGACGTTCAAAAAGCGGGGTGACTGTGGCGAAGGCATAGCCTTCATCGCCGACACGCACGGTAAGCGCATCAATGCTATCGCGCATTTTCTTCAGTGAATAAATATCGCCTTTTTTGAGCGTCAACAGATCCATCAAGGTATCCCGATCAGGTACCAAATCTCCCTGCAGCTTGATAGAAGAAACCTGATATTGCGGACCCTCGTGGACTGAAAAAGTAACATAGAACCAATGCTTGTCAGGGGACAGGGAAAGCAGTGTCGAATCGACTCTGGCATCAAGATAACCCGTATTCATGTAATGTTGCAAAAGCATTTGTTTGTCTGCATCAAGGCGTTTACGATCAAAAACATCCCTATCCTTGAACCATACACCGATACCGCCAGTGCCGGAAGCAATGACATCGGCAAGCTCCGCTGCCGAAAAATGCTTGTTACCGATAAAACGAATGCGCTTAATACGCGTGATCTCGCCTTCAGTAACCTTCATGGTAAGATCAACGCGGCCATCCTGACGCATTTTTTTTATCGGTTGAACATCAACCTGATAATAGCCCTTCTTCAAATAACCCTTGCGAATTGTTGCAATATCTTTTTTCAATGCCGGTTCGTTGAGAATTTGTCCGGCTTTTAATTTCAGCTTGCGTTTTATGTCCTTCTCGGCGATCTCATGCAGACCGTCAAAAACCAGTGATGCAATGACTGGATTTTCTTTTACTTCAATGGTTAGGTGACGACCATCGGGCTTAACCACCCCGACAACCCTGATATCCTTAAAAAAACCAGTCGAAAATAAATGACGGACATCTTGGCTGATGCTTTTTCTATCGAGCTTATCGCCCACCCTGACACGCATGCGCTCCAAGACAGCCCCGGTTTCTACGGCTTTATTGCCGGAAACACTGATACTGGCAATGACATTCGGTGCAGCATTATTGTGCACATCGGCTTCGGCCCATGCAGGCAAGGCCGCAGCAAGGCTCAGAATCATCGTGATAACAAGACTGCGGAATAATTTAGAAACGCATATCGACATCAGCAAACTACCCGTTTAGCCAGCGCGAAATATCATTGTAAAAAGCGAATATCATCAGTGCTGCAATCAGCACAATACCGACAATTTGCGTGCGCTCCAGCACCTTTGGCGACAGCGGCGCGCCACGCAGTTTTTCAATCGTTAAATACACCAAATGCCCGCCATCAAGCACCGGAATCGGCAATAAATTCAACACCCCGAGGTTCACGGAAATCAGTGCCAGAAAAGAAATAAAAGCGATCAAACCCAATTCGGCTGTCCGGCCGGCAATCTGGGCAATAGCAATCGGTCCGCCGAGATTTTCCGGCGAAATAGACGCGGTAAGCATCTTGCCAAGCACCGAGAAGGTCATGCTGGTCATTTCCCAAGTGCGCGCAAAACCATGCACAAAGCCTTCAGCAGGCCCCATATGGTAAATTTCCGGCGCAATCATCGCCTTGGCAGTCATTTTGGCCCCGATGCGTCCAAAACCGCCATTGTCTGCTTGTGGTGCAAGGACAAGATTCACCACCACATCACCACGCTGGACGCTGATATTCACCTTTTGCCCGGCCAGTGCGCGTATTTTTTCGATAAATGGCCCGATGCCGGTAATTTGCTCTCCAGCAAGGCTGATAATCACATCCCCGGCCTTCAAACCACCCAAATCAGCCGGTGAATCCTTCACCACTTCGGCAACTTTAACCTTCGTTCCCGGCCCCATGCCAACATAATCGGCAGTCACATTGACCAGCAAAGGGTCGCGCGCGGGTTGCGGAACAAACACATTCATTTGCCGCTCGACACGACCACTGGCGACATTCAGCGACATATTCATGCCAGCCCGTGATTTGGCGATTTCCTCTACCTGCTGCCATGAATGCACCTTGCTACCATCAACGGCAAGAATACGGTCGCCGATAAGCAATCCGGCGCGTTCAGCAACGGATGCCGGTGCGACTTGGCCGATTACCGGCGGCAATATCGATTGCCCACCCCAACCGACAATCATATAAGCAACAACAGCAAACAGAAAATTAAACAGCGGCCCGGCGACAGCGATACTGGCGCGTTTCCAAACCGGCTGCACATCAAAAGCGCGGTGTTTATCCGCTTCGCTTATCTCTGCATTGGCTTCATCACCCTGCTCATCGGGATTTTCACCCAGCATTTTGACATAACCGCCGAGAGGAATCGCGGCAATCACATAAAGCACTTCTTTATCCCGGCTGCGCCACGAAAGCAACGCTGGTCCGAAACCGATGGAGAACTTTTCCACCTTAACGCCGAGTTTGCGCGCGACAATAAAATGGCCGTATTCATGCACCGCAATAAGCAGTGCAATGGCTACAACAAAAGCAGCCACAGTATGCAAGGTTTCGATCAAATTATCCTCCGAGTGATTGGATCATCGATTCTGTAATCGACCGACTTTCACGGTCGCGGGACCATACCTCATCCAGCGACTGAACGGAAACATCTTCGCTGATTTCCAATACCTTCTCAACAATCTGCACAATATCCATAAAACCGATGCGCAGATCGCGAAAAGCCTGATTGGCAACTTCATTGGCGGCATTAAAAGCAATGGCCAGCGAATCGCCGCCTTGCAGCACATCTGCAACTAGCCGCATGGCTGGAAAACGCTGCGCATCGACAGCCTGAAAATCAAGTTGCCCATGCTTGGCCAAATCCAAAAACGAAATACCGCTGGCAAGGCGCGGCTGCATTTGCAGCGCATAGGCGATAGGGCCGCGCATATCCGGTTCGGCCAATTGCGCCACCACTGAACCATCGGTGTATTCCACCATGCCATGCACAATGCTCTGCGGATGAATGATGGCGGTTAATTTGTCTGGCTCAATATCGAACAACCAGCGCGCTTCGATGAGTTCCAGCGCTTTGTTCATCATCGTTGCCGAATCAATACTGATTTTTGCACCCATATCCCAATTCGGATGCGCCACCGCTTCTGCCGGGGTAATCGTCTGCATCGTTGCCGGATCACGATCGCGAAACGGGCCGCCGGAAGCGGTCAGAATCACCCGCCGGATTGATGCTTTATCGTGTCCGGCAAGACATTGATGCACTGCGGCATGCTCCGAATCGACCGGAACCACCTGCGCACCGCTTTTTGCCGCCGCCTGCATAAACAGCCGACCGGCGGTCACTAGGCATTCTTTATTGGCCAGCGCCACCCTTTTTCCGGCATTTACAGCCGCTAAAGCCGCCGGCAGTCCGACAGCGCCGACCATCGCTGCCAATACAATATCGACGGAACTCTCCGTTGCCACGGCAATCGCATGATCCATGCTATCGCCGAGCTTCATCCCTTGCGGGAGCTTGCCTTTCAGTGCCGCTGCAGCTTCGCTATCGGTCATCACCACCCATTGCGGTTGCAAAGCCTGCGCCAATTCCAGCATGCGTTCATGATTGCGGTGTCCAACCAGTGCATACACCTGAAAATCCTGTGTATGGCGCAACAAAACATCGGCTGTACTGCCGCCAATGGAACCGGTTGCACCCAATATCGTAATCCGTTTCACAGACCCATCTCCAGAATTCCGGCAAGGGTGACGGCAGGCAACAAAGCATCCACGCGGTCCAGCAAACCGCCGTGACCGGGCAACATGCGACCACTGTCTTTCACACCGACTGCGCGCTTGATCGCCGATTCGGCCAAATCGCCCAAAATCGCGGTAATGACTAGGGCCAAAGCAATCAACAAGCTTACGCTAACGGACATTTGCGCATAAATAACCCATATCGAAGCCGCCGCCGCCATACCGCACAGGCTTCCGGCCAGCGCGCCTTCAATGGTTTTACCGGGACTGATGGCCGCGCACAATTTGCGTTTGCCGCATGCCCGACCGGCAAAATAAGCGCCAATATCGGCTGCCCAAACACCCACAAATGCACCAAAAAGAAAAATCGCACCGTTCGATTGCTGATGTAAATACAATAACACCCAAACAAACAGCAGCAGCCATGTTTGTAACCAATAAGCCAGCCCCAAACGGAACGTCCAATCGGCAACGGATGATGCTTCTGACGATCTCGCCGCCAAAGCCAGCAAACCCATCCAAACGATGCCGAGTAACATCAATACCGACAACACATGTTGCGCAACCAGCACCAGCGCAAAAGCCGTCGCACCGCTAAAAACAAAACCTGTCCGCAGCGGCAATTTGAGCATCACAATCAGTTCAAACAATACAGCAACCGCCAATATACCCAGCAACAATTCAAACCACGGCGAAGAAGAAAACAACAGCCACCAGATTGCCAGCGGCGCTAAAATAGATGCGGTCAGAATGCGTTTGCCAAGCTCGCTCACGCAGCCTCCCCATCGTTTGCCGCGTTCAATTGCTCGCTGATTTTACCAAAGCGGCGCTCCCGCCCTGCATAATCGGCCAGTGCTGCCTCGAAATCGTCCTGCTCGAAATCGGGCCAGTAGCGGTGAGAGAAATACAGTTCGCAATAAGAAATATCCCAAAGGAAAAAATTAGATATGCGGTGCTCGCCGCCGGTACGAATCAACAAATCGACCGGATACAACTCATCGCACCATAAAAAATTGCGGAATTTAGCGACATCAATACTGTCCAGCGCCGCAGCCGTGTCTTGCTGTTCGGCAGCCCAGTTGCACATGCGCTTAGCACCGGCCAAAACCTCTTGCTGACCACCGTAATTCAGACACAACACCAAATCGATGCGGGTGTTATCCGCAGTTTCCGTGCATGCCTTGTCAATGGCTTTTTGCGCCTTGCCCGGCAACGCCGTAATATCGCCCAACGCACGCACACGCACGCCTTTTTCCTGCATGGCCGGAATCTCGCGTGGCAATAAGGTTGCCAGCATCGACATCAAACCACGCACTTCTATTTTCGGGCGCGACCAGTTTTCCGTTGAAAATGCAAAGAGTGAAATCTGCCGGACACCGCAATCGGCAGCCCATTCGACAATTTGTCTGGCTTTTGCAGCACCACGCCGGTGTCCTTCGAGACGTGGCAAGCCGCGCGATTTTGCCCAGCGGCCATTGCCGTCCATGACGACAGCGACATGCCTCGGCAAGGTTTTGTTTTCCGCCATTAGACTGTAAGAATATCCTGCTCTTTGCGCTCAAGAACCTGCTCAATTTCGGCGACATACTGATCCGTCAAATGCTGAATTTCATCCTGCAAACGCTTACTCTCATCCTCGGAAAGACTATCTTCCTTGACTTGTTTTTTAACATCGTCGTTGGCATCGCGGCGCACATTACGCACCGAAACACGGGCTTTTTCACCGATTTGCTTGACCTGACGGACAAATTCCTTGCGCCGTTCTTCGGTTAATTCAGGCAGGGTAAGACGAATGACTTCGCCGTCGTTGTTTGGCGTCAAACCGAGATCGGAGGCCAGAATCGCCTTTTCGACTTGCTGCAACATGGTTTTTTCCCACGGTGCGATAACAATAGTACGCGGTTCCGGCACGGAAAGATTGGCCACCTGATTGATCGGCACATCGCTGCCGTAGTACGAAATACGAACGTGATCCAGCAGCGAGGCATTGGCCCTGCCGGTACGAATTCTGCTCAACTCGTCTTTCAATGCCGCAACGGTTTTTTTCATGCGTGATTCGATATTATTCAACATGTGTTTTCCTCCCGAACCAGTGTTCCGACACGCTCGCCACTAACGACGCGCAACAGGTTTCCTTCTGTGTTTACATCAAAAACAATAATAGGCATATCATTATCCCGGCACAACGACATCGCTGTAGCATCCATAACACCCAGTTTGTAAGTCAGCGCATCGGTAAAAGACACATAATCGTAACGCTTGGCCTGTTTATCCTTCTTCGGGTCCGCAGAATAAACACCATCGACTTTCGTGCCCTTGAGCACCACGTCGGCATCGATTTCCATGGCCCGCAAGCTGGCTGCGGTATCGGTTGTAAAATAAGGATTGCCCGTACCTGCAGCGAAAATCACGATACGGTTCTTCTCCAGATGACGAATCGCCCGACGGCGTATATACGGCTCGGCCACCTCGCGCACATGCAGCGCCGAAATAACGCGCACCATTTCACCATGCCGTTCAATGGCATCCTGCAAGGCAATCGCGTTCATCATCGTTGCCATCATGCCCATATAATCGGCACTGGCCCGATCCATACCGCCAGCAGCACCGGTCATGCCACGGAAAATATTGCCGCCGCCAATCACTACCGCCAATTCGACACCGGTACGCCGCACCTCAATCAATTCAAGCGCCAAACGTCCGATGGTATCGGGATCGATGCCGTAATCGGTATCGCCCATCAACACCTCGCCGGAAAGCTTGAGCAGCACCCGTTGATACGGCTGCTGCCCGGCGCTTTGTGCTGCGGAGGTGTTATCCGAAGAGTCAGCCATTGACTTGTGCAGCCACCTCGGCAGCGAAATCACTCTCTTCCTTCTCAATGCCTTCGCCAAGCTGAAAACGCTGCATGACAACGATTTCCGCATCCGCCTGCACGGCTTTGACAGCCTTGCCGACGGTCAGATCGGTATCCAGCACATATTCCTGCTCAAGCAGGCAAACCTCGGAATAGAATTTATTCAGCTGACCGGCAACAATCTTTTCAATGATGTTTTCAGGCTTGCCGGATGCTGCTGCACGTTCGGAAAGTACGGTTTTTTCACGCTCTACGGCCTCAGCAGACACTTCGTCGCGTGAAACATACTGTGGATTCACCGCTGCAACATGCATGGCAATGCCGCGCGCCAAATCGCTCAACGCATCATTTGCTTGGCCGCGAATACCAATCAGCACACCAATTTTACCACCGGCATGCACATAGGCCGAGACCACACCGGCATCCACCTCTGCCAATGCATAACGACGAATAGCCATATTTTCACCGATGGTGGAAATCAAACGGGTTAGTGCTTCCTGTACCGTCGAACCATCAAAATCGAGCGCTTTCAAGGCATCCAAGTCGGCTGGTTTTTCACGCAAGGCAAGCTCACCCAGTTTGCTTGAAAAGCCAGTGAAGTACTCGTTTTTACTGGAAAAATCCGTTTCCGAATTCACTTCGACAAGAATACCGCAAGCGCCGTCGGATTGTGCCACGACTGTGCCTTCGGCAGCCACCCTGCCTGCTTTTTTGGACGCCGCAGCCAGTCCTTTTTTGCGCAAAAAATCAACAGCGGCATCGACATCGGCATTGCATTCGGTCAGTGCCTTTTTGCAATCCATCATGCCTGCGCCGGTCATGTCACGCAGTTTTTTTACATCAGCAGCCGTAATCTGGGCCATTTCAATCCTCCATCCAAGCTTAGCTTACAGTTTTTTGTTATTTTGTCGCAGTCGTCGCAACAGTTTCGGCATCCGAGACTGCCGCTGCATCCTGTTCGGGCGCTGCTTCGCTTGCTGCACCGGCATCTTCTTCCTCTTCAACAAGACCGGTTGCGGCAATTTCTTCTTCATCGGCATTTTCCAAGCGCCAGGCTTCGCTGCCTTCGATCAAGGCATCGGCCATTTTGCTGCAAAACAGGCGAATCGCACGAATCGCATCGTCGTTGCCGGGAATGATGTAGTCGATGCCTGAGGGATCGCAGTTGGAATCGACCACGGCGACGACAGGGATACCCAGACGCTTGGCTTCGGCCACAGCCAACGCTTCTTTGCGCAAATCAACAACAAACAGGCAATCCGGCAGGGTCAGCATATCGCGGATACCGCCGAGTGAGCGTTCCAGCTTCTCCAGCGAGCGCTCCAGTTGCAGGCCCTCTTTTTTGGTCATCATTTCCAACACGCCTTCTTCTTTTTGGCGCTGCAAATCCTTCATTTTACGCACCGACTGCTGCACGGTGGCGAAATTGGTCAGCGTGCCGCCGAGCCAGCGGTGATTGACAAAAAACTGACCGCCGCGACCGGCTTCCTCGCGAATCGCATCGCGTGCCTGACGTTTGGTACCAACATACAGCACACGACCACCGGCGGCAGCCAGTGCATGCATGAACTGATAAGCCTCGTTGGCCATTTTCAGGGTTTTTTGCAGATCAATGATATGGATGCCGTTGCGTTGGCCGAAAATATACGGGGCCATTTTAGGATGCCAGCGGCGGGTTTGGTGGCCGAAATGAACACCGGCCTCAAGCAGTTGTTTCATGGTAAATTGAGACATTACGTCTACCTCCGATTGTTGTTTCCTCCACCGCCCAGCACCGGATATTTCATTGACCGGCACAATCGTTATGTGGGGCGATGTGTGAAGTGGCGCGCTTTCTACCTGCGATGGCCGCCGGAAGCAAGTAAAAACTGCGTATTCGGGTGTTTACAGAACGCTGCCAGCCAAGCCAATCAGCCATTCAGCGCTGCCGAATACCGGCGGGCCGATAATATGCTGCAATACGCCACTCACCAACAAACCGATGATGATGATAAAACCGAACGGCTCCAGACGGGAAAGGTGATAGGCCATTGCGCCCGGCAACAAGCCGACCGCCACCCTGCCCCCGTCCAGCGGCGGCAACGGAATCAAATTGAAAATGCACAAAACCATATTAATCAGAATCGATGCCTGACACATCAGGCCGACCGGTTCCGCCAACCAGCCCCACGCCGCCGGCAGAAGAAACATCGCCGCCAGCAGTGCTGTGGATAACAATGCCAACACGACATTGGTTGCAGGCCCGGCCAGCGCCACCCACACCATATCCTGTTTCGGACGGCGTAATTTGCGGAAATTTACCGGTACTGGCTTGGCATAGCCGAAGATAAACGGCGAACCGATAACCAGCAGCATCACCGGCACTAAAATCGTGCCAATCGGATCGATATGCTTGAGCGGATTCAGCGTCAACCGCCCCATCCAGCGCGCCGTATCGTCGCCAAGCTTGTCCGCTACCCAGCCGTGCGCCACTTCGTGCAGCACAATCGCCAGCATCACCGGCAAGGCCCAAATGCTGATGCCGTGAAGTATTCCTTCGATATTCATGGCTGCACTCTCGGATGTCCGCCCGCGCAGTCAACCACCGCGCACCGTCGCTCCCTGTTCATCCCCATTCGCAAACTTGCGCTGCGGATACGTTTGTTTCATGCTTTGATGTGTACGCACAAGGAGGGGAGCTATGATGAATTCAATTCCAGCCACGCACCGATCAATCCGGCCCGTGTTTTTCCTCTTTTGAGCTTCAATATGCAATATACAGGAAAATATGTCCGCCTATGTATGCTGAATATGAAGACTACCATGTCTTCATATTTGGATTGTTAGACGAAAACAATAATTTCATGGAGATTTTGAATGACTGATGAGAAAGGCAAATTGGTAAGGGCTGGCTCCACTGAGTTAAGTCAACCAATTGATGATCTACATAAGCAGCTAGAAGGTTATCTATCTCATGTGGGATTGCCAATTGACAACGTTGTTGTGCCAATATCAGAAAGAAAAAAGGTTATCGCTTCTTTAGAAGATGCCTTGTCAATCATTCCTATAGATGATCGTATAAAATCACATTATTTATCGAAATATACAGTAGCAATATCTGTAGGTTTATTTGATGGCGCGCTTAATTATCTATGGGATGAAACTGTTAGGGCATTTAGAAGGCTAATCATTGCTTTTGACTTACAGTATTTTTATTCAATTGCTGAAAAAATTAGCTCTCGTTATAAAAATCTCTCAAAAGAGGAAGATATAGACCAGGTTAGTGAACATGATTTATTGGAGGCATGCCGTCGAATTGGTTTGCTATCTGATGTTAACTATCAGCGACTTGAGCATGTAAATTATATGCGCAATCATGCCAGTGCCGCACACCCTAATGATAATGATAATGATATTGATGGTCATGAAATGCTTGGGTGGTTAAGTGTTTGCCTTAAGCATGCAATTACTGCACAACCTGATCACTCCTTAATTGCCGTAAAACAACTTCTAAATAATATAAGAACAACAAAAATACCTGATGCAGATTATTCAGTTATTGGTTCTGATTTTATTAAACAGCCGATAGAGAGGATTGATGATTTCTTATGGTCAATCTTTGGTCTTTACACAACCGACAAAACCACATCTGAGACAAAGCAAAATATTGTTGGTATTGCATCGTACATTTGGAGTGCGGCTACAGAAGATAGAAAATATGAAATAGGTGCAAAATTTGGTGTTTTTCGGAAGAACGGTGAGGTTTCAAGAAAAGATTCCTGTCAGGAATTTCTTCAACATGTTAATGGATTGAAATATAAAGACGAAGATAGCTTAGCTGGTGAAATAATCGAAAAGCTTGAAAATTTAAATCGCGCCCATTTTGGATCCAATAATTTTTATAACGAATATCCGCATGCAAAAGCACTAGATGACTCATTGCCACCAAATGGCGTGGTTCCTAGGGCTGCGCGTGCAATGTGGGTAAAAGTTATCTCAATATGCTTTATAGGTAATGGTTACGGTTACCGCGAAGGAGTTGATGAATCGGCTTTACCATATTACGAGAAACACATTGGTAATTATAATGAGGCTGAAACAGTTGAATTTATCCGGTTGTTCGGTGATCCTGAGTTTACCTCACCTCTTGCACGAAAAAAGCCTGATTCTCGCGTAAGAAAACTGGCAGGGATATTGAAAAATAAAACCACTAATGCTCATATAATTAAGTCACTAGACCTGATAATAAAGGCTCCAGCTCTTACAACACATAAAATACATAATGCAACAGCTTTTAAGAATAGTTTAGATTATTTACCAGCGACATGAAAAATCGTCTAACAATCACATGCACTCGGACATCAAAAAGCGCCGCTCGTTTCTCGCTCTGCTTTTTGCTGCCGGTGATGTGAAGCGTTATGTTGCAAAAGCATGAATGAAGAATTATTAAACATAATTAAGGAATCATTACTAGAGATTTCGAATCCACGTTTTTTCAAAACAGAACGTGGGTATCAAGGAATGCTTTTGCATGAGATACAAAATCGCCTAAATGGCGAAGCATGGGCGGGGGCTATAGTAGAGCAAGAGTATCCCAAGAAACTAAAAGAACATGGCCTCAGAATTCGGCCTGATTTAATAATCCATGTTCCATTCAACCCAGACGAACACGCTACTCGTCGAGAAGATAATTTTGTTGTAATTGAGTTAAAACTAAAAGCAAATAAAGAAAGAGCTATTAAAGATTACAACCATCTTTCTAATATGTGCAATGAATTAGATTACCCATTAGCTATATTTATAAATATTGGTAGCTCTGAAACCTTCTTTGATGAATACGATGGAGACAATAAGGAAAAGATAGTGGCTATCGCAGTGGAACTTATAAATGGCACCGTGAGGTTAACTGAAAATGCAACATAACAAGGCAATTCAACCAGGACGCAAATTCCGCTGGCGCTCCATTTGTGCCTGTTAATTGCAACGTTATGTTTCTTCCCCTCTCAAGGTTTCTAGGCACTCGAATCTTTAATAAAGACACCATGAAAGGTCATAGGAATGGCTTGATCGAACCATAGCTTTGCAACTGGCTGTTCATCCATCTTTTGTGAATCAATGATTGCTAGGTAACTTTTCTCATGCGTTAAATCCTGAGTAAGTTGCAACACCCACCCTTCTTCTTCCTTTTGACCTTTTGAAACAAACAAGGGCTCAGATATTTGATGGTGGTCTGGAGCATACCAGCGTTGGATTTCCTGGGTTTCTGTGTCAATACGAGCAAAACCACCATTGCCAGTTTTATCTTTATAGGTCTGAACCCAAGCATACCGATGCTTACTGCCAAGCAATTGGGGGTTCACCATTGGAAACTCACAAGGAATAGACCATACTTCTTCACCTAATAATTGTTTATTTTTTGGCTTGATACGAAAGCGCCAAAATGCAGGCTCAGTATCATTAGCTGTTGTTTCTATTGGGTTGCCAAGCGTGCCAATATCATCATGCCTGCAAGCATCCACGATAATATCCTCACCATCTTCATAAGCATTGGCAAAATGCCACACATGAAACGCATCTACCTCAAATTGACATAGTTTATCTGGGCTATTTAACGGAACAACTATAATAAATGTGCTCCCTTGCGCATCCCATGAAAAATATTTAGAAAAATCTTTTAAACCAAGTACTGCACGCCAGACAACAAGCTTTGATGGGCTGATGAAAAAGATTGCATGTTTATCGGTCATCATAAAGTCATGAATCAAACTTGCCCATGGAGCCTTAAACGTTGTTATGCGTTTGGCATGACCTATATCGGGTAAAGAGAATAAATCAATATATTGACCACGGATACCAAAGTTAAATGTGGTCTTTAATCTTTCTACACGATGCGGGTGTGCAGAAAATGCACCTTGAATCATATCTAAATTGGTTGTACCAATGGTTTCTAAGGTTTGGGGGTCAAATTCAACGGGCTTACCTGCTTCCATCAATGCAAAAAACCTATTTTGCCAAGGTAATATATGTGTATTTCCAGTGTTTTTAATATTACGCATCAAAGCGTTTTTGACTCGATTTAACAGAGGTGCATTAGTATCATAAAGGGTGCGACCACATGCCTCTTCCTGCAAATATTTATCTGTTTCAACCATCCGACATGCACCTTTTGCCTGACTGCTTATTTCAACCGAAGTGATTGCACCATCCGCGAGGAATGGATGTACACTTTTACCAAATCGTTCGATCAATCCAGGACCTGCTCTATAGAGAGTGCCACGTAGTTGCGATGGGATAGTGCCTTCAATCCTTAATGGCTTCATGGCATGGGGGTATTTTAGATTATAATTTGCTACAGTCATATGCACCTCAACTGGTTGACTTTATCAACGAAGTGTCGGCAACATGGTTGATTAAGTCAACTATATTTATATAATGCCGTAATAATGACATATTCAAAAATTCAGATTCATAATCACTTATTTGACTTGCTATTTCTTATCAAGTCTCAAATGAAAGATATTGTAAAAGGTATAGATGATGGCTTATCCCCCATACAAATAATGATATTAATAATATTGACTGAAGAGGGCGAACTATCTCAAGCAATGCTGGTGAGAAAAATGGAAAAAAATAAATCTCAAATCACACGTCTGCTGCATGAACTCGAAAAGAAAGGTTTAATTATCAAAGAACCTAACAAGAAGGATGGTCGAAGTTTTATGTTAAAAACGATAGATGACGTAAAAAATAAAGTGTCGTTGTTCATTCAGCATGAGGAAAAAATTGTATTGGACATGCTGCAAGGAATTCAAAAGAGTGATCTCCAGAGGTTAGATTCATTGTTAATAAAAATGCAAAACAACTTAAATAATGCTAAAAAAACATAACAAAAGCATCGAGATTGACTTCCGCTTCGCTCCAGCCCCTCATGCAAATCGTTAGGCTGAAATGGTCGCCGTTAAGCGGGACGTTTGCGCAAGCGCCGCTTTAAAAGACAGAGGAATGAACGCGACCTAAGCCTTGCGCAAGGATTTCATCTCGTCGCGGTATTTTGCCGCATCCTCGAAGCGCATATCGGCGGCAGCTTCGTACATCAGCCGCTCCAGCTCGTCGATACGTGCTTTTTTCTCTTTTTTAGAAAGATATTGTGCTTGCGGTTCGGCAACTTCGGGAATATGCCCGTAGTCCATCTCATAAACCGAGCCGAGAATATCCTGAATCGCCTTAATCACCGTTTTCGGGGTGATGCCGTGTTCCTCGTTGTAAGCCAACTGCTTTTCTCGTCGGCGTTCGGTTTCGTCCATCGCCTTGCGCATCGAATCGGTGATTTTATCGGCGTAGAGAATCACCCGCCCTTCGACATTGCGCGCCGCGCGTCCGATGGTTTGAATCAGCGAACGCTCCGAGCGCAGAAAACCCTCTTTATCGGCATCGAAAATGGCTACCAGCGCCACTTCCGGCAAAACCAGTCCCTCGCGCAGCAGGTTGATACCGACCAGAATATCGAATTCGCCAAGACGCAAATCGCGCAAAATCTCCATGCGCTCGATGGTGTCGATATCCGAATGCAGATAGCGCGCACGCAGATTCAGATTATCCAGATATTCGCTCAAATCCTCGGCCATGCGGTTGGTCAAACACGTCGCCAACACGCGAAAACCGGATTGAATCACCGCCCCCGCCTCGGAAACGAAATCATCGACCTGAGTGATTGCCGGACGCACCGTTATCTCAGGATCAATCAGACCGGTCGGACGAATCACCTGCTCGGCAAACACCCCTTCGCAGGCCTGCATTTCGTATTTTCCGGGTGTCGCAGACACATAAACGACCTGCGGCACGAACTGTTCGAATTCATCGAAACGCAATGGCCGGTTATCCAGCGCCGAAGGCAGGCGGAAACCGAAATCCACCAGCGTCTGTTTGCGCGAACGGTCGCCTTTATACATGCCGCCGATTTGCGGCACAGTGACATGCGATTCATCCAGCATAACCAGCGCATTATTGGGCAGATAATCAAGCAAGGTCGGCGGCGCATCGCCCGGTTGCCGCCCGGTCAAATGACGCGAATAACTTTCCACGCCGGTGCAATAACCGATTTCCTGAATCATTTCCAAATCGAATATGGTGCGCTGCTCCAAGCGCTGGGCTTCGACGAGTTTATTCTGATCGTGCAATTCGGCCAGCCGTTCGGCCAATTCGTTGCGAATCGCATCCATCGCCTTGACCAGTTTTCCGCGCGGTGTCACGAAATGGCTTTTGGGGAAAATCGTGTATTTATGCAATGATTCCAAGCGCTTGCCGGTCAACGGGTCAAAACGTGAAATGGCATCCACATCGTCGCCGAAAAACTCGATACGCACGGCAAAATCCTCGGCATGCGCCGGAAAAACTTCCAACACGTCGCCGCGCACGCGGAATGTACCGCGATGAAAATCGGTATCGTTGCGCTGATATTGCAATTCGACCAGTTTATTGACCGCTGCACGCTGATCCTGCGCCCTGCCGCGCTCGAAATAGAGCAACATATTGGCGTATGCTTCGGGGCTGCCAAGGCCGTAAATACAGGATACGGAGGCAACAATAATCACATCTTCGCGCTCCAGCAGCGCCCGTGTTGCGGCATGGCGCATGCGGTCGATTTGCTCATTGATCGAGGAATCTTTTTCAATATAGGTGTCCGATTGCGGCACATAGGCTTCGGGCTGGTAATAATCGTAGTAGGAAACGAAGTATTCGACGGCATTATGCGGGAAGAACTGTTTGAATTCGCCGTAGAGTTGCGCCGCTAAGGTTTTGTTCGGGGCCATAATCAGCGTCGGTTTCTGCACCTGCTCAATCACACAAGCCATGGTGTATGTTTTGCCGGAACCGGTAACGCCAAGCAGCGTTTGATGCCGCGCATTGGCCTGTATGCCCTGCACCAGATCGGCAATGGCCTGCGGCTGATCGCCCTGCGGCGTAAAATCGCCTACCAGTTCAAGTTTCATGTGCGAAAGCTACGGTTTGAACGCCAAGACACCAGCAACGACTCTATTTACATCACCTCCGCTGCATAAGCAGCCAAACGCGAGCGTTCGCTGGCTTTGAGAGTCACATGCCCGGCATACGGCCAAGTGGCAAAACGTGTAACCGCCATTGATAGACCGTTGGTGTGTGCCGTCAAATACGGCGTGTCGATTTGTGCATTGTTGCCGAGAATAATGATTTTCGAGCCTTCGCCGATGCGTGTGACCAGTGTTTTCATCTGATGCGGCGTTAAATTCTGCGCTTCGTCAACGATCAGCCAAGTACGTGAGTAGGTCCGTCCACGGGCAAACGACAGCGATAGAATTTCGATGCTGTATTGCGCCAAATCGTTGCCCAAGCCCTGAAAATCATCGCCCAAAAGCAAGGATAAATTATCGCTGACCGCCCCCATCCACGGCTCCAGTTTCTCCTTTTCAGTACCCGGCAAATAACCAATATCCTGCCCCATCGGCACAGTCGCACGGGTGACCATGATGCGGTCGTAAAGATCAAGATCAAGGGTCTGGTGCAAACCGCAAGCCAGCGCCAGCAGGGTTTTGCCGGAACCCGCTTTGCCGAGCAAGGTCACCATATCCAGTTCCGGGTCCATCAACAGGTTCATAGCCATATTCTGCTCCGGGTTTTTAGCCTGAATGGCCCACACGGCATTGCGTTCGGAACGGTAGGAATGCACATCGTGCAACTGCACATAGTCGTCCTCCTCAAGCGCTGTGCAACGCAACATTTGCTCTTTTTCTCCCGGCAACAACACAAAACCGTTAATACACGGCATACTCACATCTTGCGGCCAGCGAATGCGGTAATGCGTGCCTTGCGGGCCGTCGCTCACTTCCATGTCGGCAGCCATATCGCCCCACGTTTTCTCATCGAGATCGACGTAGCCGAGTGGCAGCACCTCCATGTCCTCTTGCACCTGATCGGAACGGTAGTCTTCGGTGATCAAGCCCAAGGCGCGCGCTTTGATGCGCAGATTGATGTCTTTGGAGACAAGAATCACCTGACGATCCGGATTTTCCTTTTTCAGCGACATGGTGACGGCAATAATGCGGTTGTCGCCGCTGCCGTGCGCCAGCGAATCGGGTAATATCTCCAAGGCGCGGTGATTCAATTCGAAAAACAGGCAGCCACCGCCCGGCAACGGGCAACCTTTTTCAAGATCGGCGCAATGTTCGCTCAGCACATCCAACTGGCGCGATGCCTCGCGCACGTTGCGCGCCAATTCATCAACACCGCGTTTGACCTTGTCCATTTCCTCCAACACGACAATCGGCAGCACCACATCATGCTCGTCGAATCGATTTAACGCGTACGGATCGTGGATCAGCACATTGGTATCAAGCACATACATTTTACGTTGCTCTTCGCTATCCAAAGTGAATCTCCTGTAGGTTGACGGTATTTACTACATTTTCATTGCGCGCGGAGCAAACGAAACCTGCATCGTTACACACTTCATGCGGCATCTAAACAAGCTGCCAGCATAACAAGAAAACACCCCGTGAGAAAAGATATTTGATGCCGCTTGACAGCTTGCCAACGGCTGGCATTATTCGCCTCCCTCAAGCGGGAGTAGCTCAGCTGGTAGAGCGCAACCTTGCCAAGGTTGAGGTCGCCGGTTCGAACCCGGTCTCCCGCTCCAGTTCAAGGGCCGCAAGGCCCTTTTTCTTTTTATTATTGTTTTTTTGTTTATAGACAAGCGTTGCGGCAGGGTAGCCAAGTGGTAAGGCAGGAGTCTGCAAAACTTCCATTCGCGGGTTCGATTCCCGCCCCTGCCTCCAGTTTTACCGCAAACCCAAATCCATTAGATAAACTTTATTGATATTCTTGGTCATCAAAATGGCCAAGTGCTGTTATTTGCCTCCGGGCCGCTTGGTATCCGTTCCTTTCAGCTTATCAAACGAACGCATGCCTCCAATTCCCAGCATGCCAAGCAGCAACGGGTAAAGTGCTGCAGCATCAACGGGTGGCGGTGGTGATACACCTTCCGGCCCCCATGCTGCCCAGCCCCAAAGAATAAGCGGATAAACGATGAACTGATATGCAAGGGCAATGCCGCCCACCCAGCCAATCATTGGCCGCCAGCCGGAGACAAACATATTCGGGTTTTGCGCTTCTATTTCATTGACCGACAACTGCCCCTTGATAATGGCGTTTTCAAGCGACTGCAACTGCATATCAATTTTCGCCATTTCCACAGGGTCTTTAATCTTTTCGCCGGTAATTGCCTCGCGCACACCGGTGATGATGCCGCCGACATCACTCAGGTTAAAATCCATCAGCCCCATATCAATCCTCCTATATTATTCCCTCTGATAGCCGCATCTAAGCTGCTTAACGCAATACATCATCCTATATTCCCGACCCAAAATGTCTAGATGGCAAATAAGCCTGTGCCAGTACCCATAGCCTTCCCGGTTTTAATAGCAGATGAGCTGCCCGCTCTGCAGATTAGCCGCATGAAGTTGATGATACATCATGCAGCTTGCGCACATCTGCAATTGCTCCACAATGTGCAAAAGCTTGCATGGAGGCCCGATGAAAAAACATTCGCACATCAAACGCTGGTTCTTTACCGGCCTGATTCTGCTGGTACCGATTCTGGTCACCGTTTACCTGTTTCTCGGCGTTGTCAATGCCATGGACGGCCTGATTCGGCTGATTCCAAGCGCATGGCAACCTGATCAACTGATTGGCTTTCATATACCGGGGCTCGGTGTATTGCTAACCCTACTTATTGTGCTGATTACCGGCATGCTTGGGGCCAGTTTTATTGGCCGCTGGCTGGTGCGCATGGGCGAAAGCGTGGTGGAACGCATTCCGCTGGTGCGCTCGGTGTACGGGGCACTGAAAAACGTGCTGGAAACGGTGTTGCGCGACAATCAGGATGCATTCCGCCGTGTTGTGCTCATCGAATATCCACGTCGCGGCACTTATGCGCTGGGTTTTGTCAGCGGCACAGGCAAAGGCGAAGTGCAGCAGAAAACCGGCGAAAATGTGATTACCGTCTTCGTGCCGACAGCACCGAATCCGACATCCGGCTTCCTGCTTTATGTGCCGGAAGAAGAAACGACACCACTCAACATGAGTGTTGAAGATGGCATGAAATGCGTGATTTCAGCCGGTGTGATTACCCCGGATTGGCAACCGCCCGCCTAACTTCACCTTCCCCAAAAGGGGCCTTCGGAACTTAGTGTTGGAAGTCGTGTCTAGCCTTACGTACCAATACCGTTCGGATTCCACTGTGAAAATCGAGAGAAAATCCAGTTATCTCGAATGACCGTCTTTGGCCAAATAGCAGTCATTTGAATTCAGGTTATTCACGATATAGGATAGCAAGAAGATTAATCTCATAGATTCTAAAATTTTTCTAGTAAAGGAGGTTCACATGGCACTTAAGCCATCGGTAGCAAAAAGCGCTTGGTTCGTTCAGAAGCATCCTGTCCTGACTATTGTAATCATTGCTGTAATCATCATACTGCTCTACACGGCATAATTAAAATAGCTTCCGGCCAAAATAAGATATCCAAAGCTTCTAGGAAGCTAGTGCCGCTTAAACCCATCAATTCTCAAATTGTTTCAATAACTTCATAGTATCCTGAAACCATACATCAACTGCTTCTTGTATAGCCTTCGTTTCATGTTCGTTAAGCTCAGTTTCAAAAGAGCTAATAACTTCGTTTGAATCTTTTTCAAAAGTGGGTCTGTTGGCTAATTCAACGCCCTTGGTAATACCGAAATCTCCTATAAAACCTCCCACTAGACCAACAAACGCCCCCACAGGTCCAGCTACAGCAGCGCCTATAGCCCCTCCTGCAATAGTAATTGCTTTTGCAATAAACGGAGCAGAGAGCTTTGCAAAAAAGGCTTTACCCAACCCTGAAGCCAGTACTTTTCCCGCAAGAGCTTTCCCAAAAAGTGCACCACCAATCATTATGCCCCCACCAATAGCAGGTCCTAACTTACCTTTCTCATATCCAGCCATAGATATTTTATTGAGTTGTTTATTCCAATCAATTTCACTACTTGATGCTGCCTCCTTTCTGACGGGCTTCAAGTGTGTAGTCTTTTTCTCAATAAACTTTTGGAATTCATCTTCCAGATTAGCTACTGCTTTCAAATAGTCATGGTGAGCTGTGGATAAACTTGTTTGATAAGAGTGTTTTAATTCCTGATCGGTTATCTCTGGTTTGAAAACTATTTCATCAAAATGTTTCTCAAGATATTTTTGAATATCCAAAGCCACTTCATCGCGCAAGCTTGTCACTCTAGGTTCAAACAGGTGAGAACTACCGGACCTGCCACTTTCATAGAGAATCTTGTAAGTTGTTGTATAGGAAAAATACCAGTCAGCATAGACAGGAACGCGGTTATGTATTTTTATAAAGCTTTTGTTGTTGTTCGTTTCAACAGAATCTCCAACCAAATCCTTGGCCTTCTTTCTTGCTGCTTCCAAAATTGGGATGTTTATTTTTGCAAACCCAGATAGTGAATCCATATCAGCGACATATCTCTTCAATTCACCATCTTCGTTTTTAAGGACGAAAGCTATTTCGCCTTTTACTTGGGATTCAACCCCCGTAACCATTTTAGTATTGTCAGCGTGTACCACCTTATTTGCTTCTATGCGATGAAAAATGCTATCTATTAAAGATCGCCCCACAAAGAATAGCAATAAAATTGAGAACAAAATCACAACAAAAGTCAGCGTGACTTTTTTTGAGTTGATTGATGAATAGCACTTTGCGTGAAACTGACCTATCGTGAATAGCGCCTAGGCATTGAGCTTTAGTGGTGGTTTCATCTAAATGTGACTCTTCTACTAGCTCATTTGAGCCAATGCACTCATCAAATAAAGAGCCACACTTTGAGCATACCAACGCATTCATCGGATTATTCATTCCGCAACTAGCACATTTTTTCATTCGTTTTTTCCTCAATGCATGGACACTAAACAAAAAGGCAATTCAATTCACCAGAGAGAGCAATGACTCTGGCAGTTTGTTTGAAAAATGGTGGATCATTTGGATTGCCGATAGATCTGAATGTCCGAAGATGGCCGGATGCAGCCATTCATAACATTCCAACATCGCTTAATGGGATTGAAGCAGTGAACCTATCTGTGAAATTCCACGCTGGAATTAAAACATTCCACAAAACACATAAAAATCATTATTTTTCAGTGCGATGAAACAATAGTTTCAAGCGATATTCTTCCGGGTCTTTGATCGTCGTCATCGCCCCGGCACGCGGATAAAGCGCATCGAACAAACGCGAAACCCAGAAACGCAACGCCGCCCGCCGCAATAATCCGGGCAATAATGATGTTTCCACCGCCGTCAACGGCCTTAGCGATGCATAACCATCCAGAAACGATGCTTTGCGCGCCGCATCGTCGTCTTGCAGACGAATCGCCAGCGCATTCAAGGAAATCGCAATATCCATCACATAAAAAGCATCGTGCGCATAATAAAAATCGATAATACCGGGCGCGGCATCGCCGTCGAACAAAATATTATCGCAAAACAAATCGCCGTGAATCACCCCGCGCGGCAATGCATCAGCCGCATCCAGCGAATCATCCAAATCCGCCTGCCAGCGCACTTCGTCGGCCAGCAATTTGGCTGCATCGTTGCCGTAACGACCAGCCACGTCTTTTTGCATCGCCGCAACCTGCTCGGCAACCCAGGCAGAACCGGTCGAATTCTCGCGCCGCATCGGGAAATCAGCACCGGCGCGGTGCAATTCTGCCAGCGCCCTTCCTGCTTGATACAATTGTCTATCGGATAATACCTCAAGCGTGCGTCCCGGCAGGCAGGAAACCAGCGCCCCCTTTTTACCGGCAATATCGAACAGAAATTCGCCGTCGCGCCGTCGCATCACATCCGGGCAGAGGCAACCGCGTGCCGACAAATGGTGCATCAAATGCATGAAATACGGCAATTCATCGGCGGACATGCGCTCGAATACCGTCAGCACAAAGCGCCCGCGTTCGGTATCGACAAAAAAATTGCTGTTTTCGATACCGGCAGCAATACCGGCAAAGGATTGCAAATCGCCAAGATCGTAATCTTTCAGAATGCCCGCAATATCGGACGCGCTTAATTCGGTATAAACAGACATGCCACTCCTCAAATGCCATCAAAGATGCTGCGATTGTCGCCCAAGACGTGACGAATGCAAGCGCCCGCAGAATCTTCATAATATCGGCATGCTGCCGACAATAAAAGTGGCTGTGACTGGTAGCATGCGCCCCCGTCATCGGCTATCTTTCGCGCCAATATGATTACAGACTTGATTACAGGCCCGCCTGAATACGCAAAGCGAACGGAAAACACCCATGGATAGCATTCTGATTCAGGGCGGACGCCCGTTAAACGGCAGTGTGGAAACCAGCGGCGCTAAAAACGCCGCCCTGCCACTGCTCGCCGCCGCTATTCTCACCGATAAACCGGTTGTGTATCAGCGCGTACCGCATCTGCGCGACATCACCACCATGATTACCCTGCTTGCCAATCAAGGGGCCGATGTATCCATCGACGATCTGGGGCGCGTGCGTGTCGATACGGCCAGCAGCAACAATCCCGAAGCCCCCTACGAACTGGTTAAAACCATGCGTGCCTCCGCCCTTGTGCTTGGTCCGTTGCTGGCCCGTTTCGGGCGCGCCCGTGTTTCACTGCCCGGCGGTTGCGCAATCGGTGCGCGGCCAATGGATTTGCATCTGAAAGGGCTGGAAGCAATGGGTGCTGAAATCACTGTTGAACACGGTTATGTCGATGCGGTGGTTAAAAATCGCCTGCACGGCGCACATATCGCTTTCGATAAGGTAACGGTGACCGGTACCGAGAACCTGATGATGGCGGCAACACTGGCCGACGGCGAAACCGTATTGGAAAATGCCGCATGCGAACCGGAAGTGGTCAATCTTGCCGAATCGCTGCGCAGCATGGGCGCGGATATTGATGGCGACGGCGGCAGCAGCATTCGCATTCGCGGTGTCGAATCGCTTGCCGGTGGCGAGCTTTCGGTGATTGCCGATCGCATCGAAGCAGCTACCTATCTGGCTGCCGGGTTGATTTCCGGCGGTGAAGTCACAGCCACCAATATCGAAGCCGATTTGCTCGACACCTTTCTGGCCCGGCTGCGCGATGCCGGTGCAGTGGTCGAAACCGGCGAGGATTGGGTGCGTTGCAGCGCGCCGAACGGCCTTAAAGCCGTTAATATCGAAACCAGCCCGCACCCCGGCTTCCCGACCGATTTGCAAGCCCAGTTTATGGCCATGATGTGCATTGCAGAAGGCAGCAGCGTGATTCGCGAAACCATTTTCGAAAATCGCTTTATGCATGTGCAGGAATTGCGCCGCATGGGCGCGCAGATTGTACTCAACGGCAATATGGCCGTGGTCGAAGGCATTAAACAACTCTCCGGCGCGCCGGTGATGGCCACCGATTTGCGCGCTTCGGCGAGTTTGGTGCTGGCCGGACTGGCAGCCAGTGGCGAAACCATCATTTCCCGCGTTTATCACATCGACCGGGGCTACGAACGCATCGAAGAAAAACTCGGTCAGCTGGGCGCATCCATCCAGCGCACCACCCCGAATACAGACATGTTCCGGAGAGCCGATCTTGTCACAAACTAACTGCAAACAACCACTCACCATTGCCCTGTCCAAAGG
>JAJRWP010000043.1 GCA_021545645.1 Zetaproteobacteria bacterium
GCTGGAAACTGCGACGAGGCCGAAAGCAGCAGCAGAAAAAATCATTTTTTTCATGTGTAGTTATCCTCTTTATATAGTTTACCCGCGCCATACGGCTTGGGCTGAATTTTGTCTCCCCTCCGATTTCGTTTCTGCAATGCACTAAGGGCAATAACAAAACGATTCCTTCCGGGAGGACTTGCGAACTATGGGAGCGGATCGGCAGCGGGTCAATATGCCACGGCCTATGTGTGTCGTTTTGTCACACTTGCAAAAAACCTTGCCAACAAAGCTTTCTACACGAACCGACCCGGCAGGCAGGCAGGATTTTCAGTCTTCAGCGAGCCAGGGGTTCTCATTGCCGAGAATTTTTATCAGCGGCTGGATATGCTTTTCATAACGCCGCCAGCGCTCAACAGACTGCGTGTTCACCGCTCGGCGCACCTGCATGATGCTGGCAGTTTGCACGCGCTGTTCCGTTTCATAAAAACGCAGGCAGCGTGCATCCCAAGGCAGGCCGATAAAATCCAGCAACTTGCGGGTCTCCCCCTCCTGATCGGCAACCAGCCGCTCGTAGTCCAGCTCGTGCATCACCCCGGCAGGCAAAACATCCCGCCAATGCAGCATCAAACGCCGGTAAGTGCGGTAATAATAACCCAGCGAACCCAGCTTCAGACCGTAATCATGCGCCGAACCGAGAATATAGGATGTAAAGATAGACAGGCAATTATCCAGCGGATGCCTGCGCACATGCACAATCCGCGCATGCGGTAGCGCACAATGAATCGCGCCGATAAGACGGATATTGCCCAGCGATTTATCGACAATGCGCTTTGCCGGAAGCCCCGACTCGCGCAGACGGCGCAAATATTCACCACCGATATCCGCCCACTGCGCGGATGAAAAACCCGCCATATCCTCAAGACGCATCGGTGCATCGGAATGCGAATGCTCGGCCAACACCTGATGAAACAGACCGCTTTCACCGCGTCCGTCTGCATCGGGGTGCGATACCATAATCTGCTCGGTCAGGGTGCTGCCGCAACGCGGCATGCCGACCACGAAAACCGGCGTGTCATCTTCGATGCCGCTGGTATGCCCGCATATTTCCGCCGAAAAATGCTGCGTCAGGGCATCCAAATGCGCCAAATCGGCATCCAAATCGTATGCCCTGTGCGCGGCACGAAGATCGTTGGTGGATTTGAAATGCTCAAATGCCGCATCATAATCGCCGATTTTCTGCATGCAGCGTGCCATCGCCACATGCAAATCCGCCGCCTCATCCCAAGCAAGATTCTCTGCGGCCATGGCCTGCTCAATATCAGCAATCAGCGTATCATCGGGCGAATTGATAGCCGAAATATCGGCCAGCTCCGCAAGCGCCGGGGAGAATTCCGGATCAATGGACAACACCTGCTTCAGGGCCAGCTGCGCGGCCTCGCGATCGCCGATTTGCAACAGGGTTTGCGCCTTTTCGAAATGCCCCGGCGCATATTCGGGATAGCGCGACAACAATCGCCCGAACACTTCCAGCGCCGCATCCACACGGCCAAGATCACGGTATGCCATCGCCAGCCCCATGCAACTGCCGGGATCGGCAAGCTTCTGAATCTTCACCCTGTCCAGCATTTCCTCCGCTTCCCTGTTGCGCCGCAAGGCAATCAGCGCCCGGCATGCGCCGAGCAGGGCCAGCGGTTCATCCGGCTTGAGTTCGAGCGCATGCTCATATTGCGCATACGCCTCGGAACTCCTGTCTATATCCAGCGCATCCAGATATACACGGCCAAGATTAAGACGGAATTCGTAGCGCCCGGGAGCGGCTTCCACAGCCTTCTGGAAATAATCGGTGGCTCCGGTTCCATCCTGCCGGTTCAGACAAATCCCACCACGCATATTCAACACATCGGCATGTCCGGGCTGCAGGGCTTCAATCTGCCGGCATAACTGCTCGCAAACATCAAACTGGCGCGCCATGTAGATCTGCGTCGCCTGATCGACAAGCTGGCGAAGCTTTCGCTTCTTGTTATTGGAAAGACGGATTTTTTTCGCCATCAGTTATGCGCCTCAAACATGCGCTGCCGCCAGCTCCAGCCAATACCGAATCAACACGCGGCTGTACGTATCCGCATCCGCCGATGCCAAGCGTTTCAACAAATCGGCAACATAGGCTTGCGGGAAATGATAGACAGCGCCGGAGGTTTCCCACAATCCGCCTGTCTGCATCAGCCGCAAACCAACAATATCGTCCACATCAAGCATGCGGCTAATCCATTTATCTTCAATATAAACACTATCGTCGCCTGCCGATGGATGCAGTTGCAAATCAAAGCCTTCGCTAGGCTCGCAACGCGTCACCCGATACAGATGCAACGGATTTTGCCCCAACTGCTCAAGATACGTCCGCCGACCGGCCTCCAAACTGAGTGCCGTATCGAGAATCAATTGCAGCACCGGAGTATCGCTTTCATCCTGCGCAAACACCCCTTCGGCAATCAGGTATTCAAGCAGATTGGTATCGTGAATCGACTTGATGGCCGGATCCGCCGAGGCAAGCCCCTTGCGCTCGTCTTCGCTCATCTCGGCAAACCAGACTTCCTCAACCCATTTGGCAAGCGCATCGCCATGCTGGCGGGCAATCCAATCGACCGCTTCCTGCACCACTTCGCGATTGGCGGCGCGCTCGTTGGCCAGCTCGCGCACCTTCGGCAGGCAACACTGCTTGTATTTTTTGCCGCTGCCACAAGGGCAGGAATCGTTACGTTGTGCTTTTGCCACAAAAACTCCTTTGGCCGGATATAAACCTGTCATTCAGCAAACCCGAACCGCATCTGCCGGAAGCATGACCAGCCGCCGCCCGGCAATCAAGCCCGTGTGCAAAAACCGGGCAACACGCCGTGCAATCCGGACGCTATTCGCCATTGATGAACACGGCATGTAGATTCCACGCAGACACATGACCACGACCTA
>JAJRWP010000044.1 GCA_021545645.1 Zetaproteobacteria bacterium
CCGCACCGTGGATCGTTTTGTTCCCGATAAACTGGTCGAAATCCGTTTGCTGGAAGGGCCGTTCCGTTTTCTGGAAAGCGTCTGGTCGTTCGAACCGCGTAGCGAAACCTCATGCCGCCTGCATTTTTCGATTGAATTCGAATTCAAGAGTATGCTGCTTGGCGTCGTTGCCTCGCCGATTTTCGGTCACGCCTGCAAGACCATGGCGCATGTGTTCGAAGAGCGTGCTATGCAAATTTACCGTCAGGAGGGCTCATGAATATCACCGTTGCCTACGCCTTGCCGCACGAGCAGGTGCTGGAAGAAATGGAGGTCCCGGAGGGGACCACCGCCGAAGAAGCCATTGCCATCAGCCATGTGCTGGAAAAATATCCGGAGATTGATTTTAGCGTCAATAAAGTGGGCATTCTCGGAAAATTGGCGACATTGAGCAGCGAATTGCGCGACGGCGACCGCGTTGAAATTTATCGCCCGCTACCCAAAAAACCACGCGATGCACATGCCGCAGACGATAAGAAAGCGCGCATTCGTGCCAGAAAAGAGCAACGCGCCGGGGCTGCAGGCGAAAAGAGCTGAGGCGAAGGTTTAGCTGTTTTATAACTTGAACCGTTAAAATATATGTATATATTCATCCATGTATTTATAAATGGAGGTATGTATGCATCTTACCAGCAAAGATATTGTACCCCTTAGCCAGATGCGCTTAAATTTTACCGATCTGGCAGATGAGGCCCGACAAGGGCACGAGAAAATGATTACCAAAAATGGCGAAAGCTACATCGCCCTCGTTGATCCGGATCGTTTGGATTATTACCACAGGCTGGAGCGAGAGCACATTCACCTGCATTTGTTACAGGAAGTAGAAAACGGATTGCATGATATTGAGCAGCAGCAAGTGACCAGCGTGGATACCTTGAAACAAAAATACGGGCGCTAACGCATGGCTGACATTTCAGTCATCCCGACGCTTAATTTTCAACGCAATCTTGATGAAATTGAGGCTTTTCTCGCCGAACGGGATGAGGCTGCTTATTTTCAGCATGTGTTGGATCGGTTGTTTGATGACGTGATTGCCAATCTGGAGGAATTCCCGGCCATGGGACGAGATTTTCTTCTTGGACAACCGGCCTCTGTTGAGGGGCTGCGGATTTTCAAAAGAATCAAATCAAAAGCCGGAAATGCATCGATCAGGGAATACATCTTTGACCAGTATCTGATTCTCTATGCCCTAGATGGGAACGCGCTTCACTTGCTGTCCATCAAGCATCATGCCCAACTTTCATTTGATTTGACCGGCCACTGGCCTGCAGACTAGAGGGGGCAAAGCCATGCGCGCCTAAGAGTTTACATGCTGCTGCATTCGGCGAGCAGGGTTTCGGTGCGGGTCAGCATCAAGAGCAATTGCATACGATCCATTTCACCCGCTTCGGCTTGCCCGCGTATGTTTTGAAGCTCTGCCCAGTGACGGTGATTCTGCCATAGATCCAGCGCTGCTTGCTGCAGGTTGCGTTTGCGGTTTATAAGCAGTTGTTGGATGGCAGTTGTTTTCAACTGGCTTAAACGGTGTAGCCATTCGCGGCGCAGTTCGTGGGCAATATCCTCGCCCCAGACGGCGCTACGCAGTTGCATTTCCATCTCGTTCAGCGGTAACAATGCCAGACAGGTGGCGGCGGCTTTCAGGCAGCGGCCCAGCGGTAGATTCAGGCGTGTAGAAAGGTGCAGTGCCGCAGCGCTTTGCGCCAATTCGGGCAGGATATTGAGTTGATTGTCAATTTTTTCGGTTGTTTTCAACTGTGCAGCAAGCGATTTTCGGTAGCGGCGCAGGGCTGCGCGTTGGCGGTCCAGCCAGGTTTTGTCCATGTTCAGCACCGGGCACAGGCGCAACAATTCCTCGCCGAAGTGCATCAGCCATTCCTGCAAATCGCGTTGCAGACGGCAGGCCTCGCCAGCATTGTTTGTTTGCTGCCAAATATCCCGGCGCAATGCCTCGCCATCAAGCAGGTATTCGGCGCACAGCAGACCGAGCACGATTTCGCCGGTGGCGTGATCGAGCAGTGTTTCCAGATGATGCACCGCACCCAAACCGAAATGATTGACCACGTGATTGGCGGCCATGGTGTGCATGATTTCATCGGCCAACGGGTGTGCGGCGATGGCTTTGGCAAAGCGGCGGCGGATGGCGGATGGGAAATATTCGTGCAGCAGGCTGTCGTTAAATGTGGTTTGCCGGGTGAAGCAGCAATCGGCAAGGTGCTCGTGCAGGCGGTTTTTTTCGTGGCCGAGCAGGACAGCAAGTTGCGGGCGCAAGATTAGTGTCGCATTGTCTTCAATCGCCGGATCGGTTTGTTCGCTGATGCGCCCTTCTTCAAGCAGCACATCGCGTAGTCTTTGAATGCGCGGTGCGTAGGTTGCGATTTCCATTTCAGCCAGCGATAAGGCGCGCGATTGATACAGATTATCGTCCAGACACTGGGCGGTGATGGCATCGCTGAGCGAACGCAGGATGCGGTTGCGGCGGGCAACGGGAAGATCGGCGGCAACCGGCGAAAACAGAATCTTTAAATTCACTTCGTGGTCGGACATGTCCACACCCGCCGAATTGTCGATGGCATCGGTATTGATGCAACCGCCGCCATTTGCATACTCAATGCGCGATGCTTGTGTGAAACCCAAATTACCGCCTTCGCAGACCACGCGCGCACGCAAATCGGCAGCGCAAACACGCACTGCATTATTGGCCGGATCGCGCACTTCAACATCGCTTTCGTGACTGGCACGCACATAAGTGCCGATGCCGCCATTGTACAACATATCCACCGGTGCGCAGAGAATGGCGCGAATCAGCGCCTCGCCGGACAAGGCATTATCACTAATCGCCAGTGCTTTTTGAACCTGCGGTGCAATGGCAATGCGTTTGGCAGCGCGCTCAAAAATACCACCGCCCTTGCTGATGGTTTTTTTATCGTAAGCATCCCAGCCGAGGCGTGCATCGAACAGGCGTTGGCGCTCGGCAAAGCTGGTGTCGGGATTCGGATCGGGATCGATAAAGATGTGTTTATGGTTGAAGGCGGCGAGCAGGCGAAGCTGCGGATTGAGTAGCATGCCGTTGCCGAACACATCGCCGCTCATATCGCCGATAGCCACCACGCTGAGTTCATCTTGCCATGCATTCAGTCCGAGCTTGGCGAAATGTTGCACCGCGCATACCCAAGCACCGCGCGCAGTAATACCGAGCTCTTTGTGATCGTAACCGTAACGTCCGCCGCTGGCGAAGGCATCGCCGAGCCAGAAATCGCCAGCTTCGGCTATTCCATTGGCCAGATCGGAATAGCGCGCCGTGCCTTTGTCTGCGGCGACGACCAGATAGCTGTCGTCGTTATCTTGCGGGGCAATGCGAATACCGGCAGGCGGCTCTACCTGTCCGTCGCGCAGATTATCCGTTAATTGCAGCAAGGCGCGGATGAAACTGCGGTACTGACGACGCACAAAAGCCTCGTTGGCACATTCGCAATTGCGGATGACAAAGCCGCCTTTCGCCCCGGTCGGCACAATTTGGCCGTTTTTGACCGTTTGTGTGGCCATCAGCTCCAGCACTTCGGTACGAAAATCGGCAGGTCGATCCGAATAACGCAGGCCGCCACGGGCAATCGGTCCGGCGCGCAGATGCACGCCTTCGACATGTACGCCGTGTACGAAAATTTCCCGGTAAGGGGTGGGTTTCGGAGCAAAATCAATGGCACGCGGATCAATCTTGATGGCCACCGGATCGGCGGCTTCGCGGGCGAAGGCATTGGTGCGCAGGCCGGCTTCGACCAGTTCGGCCAGCGCTCGGAACCAGCGATCATCGGTCAGGCTGGTGACCGATTCCATCGATTTATCGAATTCGAGACGCGCCTGCGCGATATAGGTGGGCGGCATGGCAGGGCGGTGTTGTGCTTCGAACATGCGATACAGACGCGCGGCGACATCTGGATGACGGTTGAGCATATCGGTCATCATCAGCGGCGCGGCATCGGGCAGCAGTTGCACCAGATGATTGCGCAGCGTCGCCAGCACCGCGATTTGCTGGATATTCAGCGCGGCGGTCAGCAGCAGGGCATTGATGGCTTCGTTTTCGGCTTCGTAATTCAGCACATGATCAAGGGCCAGCGTTAAGCGGCTGATGGCATCGCGGCTGAGAATATGCACATAACGGCAGGCGATGCTGCTCAAATACAGGGTGTCGCCGTTTTCGTGAAATTCGACCACCGCCTCGCGCATGGCGGTCAGCCCAAATGCCTGCACAATCGATACGATGCGTCCGAGTGGCAGCGTTTGCGGGGTGAATATCTGAACATCGATACCATCCGGGTCCGGGCGCACATGCACACGAATACGCTGGTGTTTGCGCACCCAATCAAGGGCGCGAATATCCTCGATGAACTGCTCCGGCGGGAACAGATTCTGATACACGGGCGGCAGCGCGTTCAGGCGCTTCAAGGTGGCCGGGAGATTCAGTTGTTTGGCATGCTGCAACACATGCGCTTTGGCCCGATCCTTCCAGAAAATGATGGCTTTTTGCACCGCCGAGGCAACATCTTCTGTTTTCGCGGCTTTTCCGGTCAGTGCCAGCCATACAATGCGATGGCTGCCGATACCGAACGATTCGTGGCCGTGCGCATGCAGTCCCAGCGCGTTCAAGTTCGCATCAATGCGTTTAAGTACATTTGGTCCGAAACGGTCTGCTGGCAGGCTGGTGACTGCAAAATGCATCAGTCTCGGTGCAGGCGAATAGAGTACGGTATGTGTTTGCACAAGGCCGGTCAGATCGGCAAAGGCTTTTAGCGGTTGCAACCATTGCTGCGGCGAGATGGCGAGCAATAGCGATTTGGGCAGGCGGTCGAATAAGGTGCGGATTTCGCGGCGGTAAAAGGCCGATTCTGCCAATAGCCGTTGCTGCAGCAGTGCTTGCCAGCGTTCGCGCAGCTCCGGAACCTGACTGGCATTGGCATGCCGGGCGCTGCGCGAGAAGTGTCCGAGCAGTAAAGCACTGTTCAATGCACCGCAATCTTGCCGCCAACTGATACGCAGCAAATCGATGCTCGCCGGGCTGTACAGGTAGTGATGGCAGGCGGGCAGGTGCAGCCATTCGAGGCCTGTTTTTTCGGCAGCTGGCAGGGCGGTGATTTCTTCGTCCAATCCGGGGGCGATGCGTTGCAATACGCGGTGATTGCGGAAAACGCCGCGTTTATGTTGGTCTTGCCGCAAACCGAAACAGATGTAGCGGTTGTTGTTCAGCCAGTGCAGCAGTTCGGCGCATTCCGGGGCATCGGCGGCGAGGGTGTCGGCTATATCGGCCAGTGCATGTTGCATGGCCGGAAAATCACGTACCGAATTATCCACCGCCTTGAGGATGGCATCGAGATCGCGGGCCAGTGGCGCGCCTTGCGGCAACATCGTTGCCGAGATGTGTATGGCAATCAGCATATGATTCTCGGCGCTGCGTTTGTCTGGCGGCATAATGGATGTCGCACCCTGTTCTTTGCGCTCGTAGCCAAGACGAAACACCACGGTTTGCTGCTCCAGCGGCTGAATATTGCGGCGCGCCAGATAACCCTTCACTGCATCGAGATAGAAGGCCTGATCGGGGCAGCGGATGGTATACACATGGCGATGCAGGTGTTCGTGGCTGATACTGTGCCAGCGCATGCTTGTGCGTCGGGTAATCGGTGTGCGCAGCAAGGCGAGAAGATCGCTGACCAGAACAGCAGACAGGCGCGGCGTCGGCATCGGCAGGTGTTGCGCCTTGCGGGCGCTAGTGAGCAGGTCGATCAGTTGCTGGCGAAGTAGGCGCATGGGGTCAGTTTAGACGCTTTATATACATCGTGCTTACATCGTTCCGCTATGCTGCATTGTTTTCTGTTTAGTCGTCGAGGGTGAAGCTTGCTTTGAGGGTGACCTGCCAGTGGGAAATTTTGCCATCTTCGATATGGCCGCGTGTTTCGGTAACTTCGAACCAGCGCAGGCTGTGTACGCTCTCTGCGGCGCGTGCGATGGCATTTTCGATGGCTTGCTGGATGCCATCGGGCGAAGAACCGGTTAATTCGATAGCTTTATAGACATGACTGCTCATGTTTCCTCCCTTGCTTGAATTTTTGCATCAATAAACAAATCGTGGCGCACGCCGATGAGCTCGGCGATGCGGCGGATTAACTGCTCTTCGTAAGCATCGGCATGACCGTCGGCCATGGCCACGCGCCACAATTCGCGAATGATGTCGCTGCGCTCGCCAATCGGGTATTCCTTGATGATGCGCGAGGTGAATTGATAGAGATCGTGTGCTTTGTCGGCTTCGATGGTGGCGCGTTCTATCAGTGCCTGAATTTCTTCTGCGGGCAGATTAAAGCGCTGCTTGAGCAGGCTGCTAATGACATTATGCTCGGCTTCGTCCAAGCGCCCGTCCATCAGCATCACTTCGATCATCAGTGCGGTAACCGCCAGTGCGATGTCGTGTTCGTGGCGCTTGTCGTCTTTTGTGTTGATGCCCTGAAATATATTTTTAAGTCGTTCAATCATACGCTACCTGCTTGGCAATGGCTTTGGCGCGGCCAAAACAGCCACGCCATGCAGCGATGATGACAATTTTTGTTGGCATCGTCACCCGGCATCATCTTTCGCTTGCGGGGCGGATTAGTTCACCAAGTTAATTCGTAGCGCTGTGGAAGATGGCCGCCTTCATAATCAATACTTCCGTTTTGTTTGATGTCCGGGCGAAGCAATATTTGGCGCACCATTTCAGGAATCATTACCGCGCCGACATAGCGTCCCAAGCATTCATGGCTGCCGTAGCCGAAGTGAAACTGATGGTACCAATTGCGGCCCGGATCGAATGTATCGGGATTGTTGAATGCGCGTTTATCAAACATTGCCGACTGGGTCACAATCAAAACATAATCGTCTTTTTTCACATGAGTTTCATGTGCCGTACCACGTGCAATCACTGTATCTTGCGCGACCTGACGGAATAAATACGAAGAAATCGGCACAAAACGTAGCGCTTCCCAGACAATCGCATCGAATTCTGTGCTGTCTTCCTTGGCTGCGGCAGCTTGCGCTTTTTCTTTCCATTCGGGGTGATTAAGTAAATATTCGATTACTTGTCCGACGGCTTGCGAGGTGGTTTCGATGGAGCCGATGAGCAGACCGCCAGCATTGACGCCAACGCGTTTGAGATCGAAATCGGTTGCTTCCGAATAACTCGTGCGCAGCATACGGGTGACAATATCATCGGTCAGTTTATCGTTTTTCTTGCCGCTGAGCAGGCGGATAAGTTTTTTCAGGCCGTACCACAGAATGAGTACGGCATGTTGTGCTTGTTCGGCTTTGACGGCGAGCAGGCGGCGGGCCATCAATTCGAGAATGTATTTACCGAGTTCTTTGGATGTTCTGGCGTGTTCGTCGATAATATGTTGACGCTCGGCATCGGTATTTTGGTCGAATGGCTGGTTGTAGAAGGTGTCGGCCTGATTCCAATACGACCATTCGATTAGGTCCTTGCGGTCTGCACCGGTCAGACCGAAATAATCCTGCACCAATGTTGCCGGAACCATGCGGCAATAGCCGTTAATGGCTTCCATGCTGCCATTTGCTTCGGCGATTAATTGCTTGGCGATATTGGCGACCATGTTGCGCACCTGTGGCAGGTCGTCGCGATTCAAAAATCCCTGCATGATGGATTTTTCACGCGTGTGAAAGGCATCGTCGTCGTGCGACATCAGAAATTCGCTCATTTTCGGGTCGTACAAGGCGACGGTAAAAACCCTCGGTTGATTGAGCACCTCGACGCAATCGTCAAGCCGGGTAACCAATGTCGCTTTCGGGGTGACCAGAATTGGCAGTTGCTCGCGCAGCACCTTGAAAAACGGCAACGGTTCGTTAGCAATCCATTGCTGTACCAAGGTGAATTTTTCGCTATCAGCTGTTGCATCCAACTGTGCCAGATAATCCTTCATCTTCGCCTCCTTTGCCTTGTCTTACAGTGTCTTGAGGTATTCAAGAAGATCGCGGCGTTGATTTTCATTCAAAGCCGGAAGGATTGTGCCATCGGGTTGCGGTGTATAACCGGCGGCGTATTCGTGGCCGCTGTTATGATTGCCGGGCACGCTCGTGCGGTAACGGAAACCTTCGTAACCCTCGGATTTAAAACCGACTTTAACCGGATCGAATTCCCGTGAACCAAGCTGAAACTCCGCCGGACGTTCTTTCGCTGGCAGTAACAGATCATACAATGTCGGTACCGAGCCGTTATGCAAATATGGTGCGGTGGCCCAAATACCGTTCAGCGAACGCCCTTTATAAGCTACCAGTGATGCAAACGGATTGACCGTCGTATCCGGTTCGTAATTGCCGCGTTTAAGTGATGCCTGCACCTCGTTGTCGAAGAAGGTCACGGCAAAATCGTAAATGCGTTCCAGCCAACTGCGAATCCACCATTTGTCGGGGTCCGGAGTGGTGATTACATTGCGTGTGGCGGCTGTCAGCAAGGCGGCAACCGGTGCTTTTTCCTGCATGAGCAGCTTGCCCTCGCCGAGATCGACGTACAGATTTTCTAAAATTCCGCTATAGCCGCTGAATGTCACACTGTTTTGTGCCATTTTGGGGTCGGTTCCGACCGATGAAACGCGGGTCATCTGGGCAACGACGCGTCGTGTCGGGCTGCTGCGGTCGATTTCGGCATGACAGGAAGCGCAATATTTATCGAAAATAGGCGCGCCGCGCTTCGCACTTTCTTGGTCGATTTTGCCGAGAATATCTTCCGGCCATTTTGGCGATTGCAGGGAGCTTAGCGCATGTTCGACGCGTTGCAGATTGCGCACATTGATGGACGATTCAAAATTCACCCACGGCCCGGCAAATGCTTGTCCGCCAAGAATCGTGGAAAGATTTCTATGCTCTTGTTCGCGCCAGTCCAAGGTGCCGAAGACACCGATGACTTGTCCGGCATTGCGCCCGATCGGGCCGACGCCGGAATTGGCGACGATACCGTTCCATTGCACATAATCATGCTGCGGAATATCCCACAGGAAGGGATAACTGACCGGCGCATCGGGCGGATTGTAGAGGGCGTTGCGCAGTGCGATTTGCTGTTTTATCGTCATGTATTTCTGCAAGCGCTCGATAATATGATCGCGATCGTCGCCGGAGAGTATTGGCTCTGCGCCCTTCATCACGGCATCCAGTTCTGCCGGGCTTAGCTGTTTGGCAAGCAATTTGCGCACTTGCGCGGCGCTCATGACGTGTTCGAGGACACGATTGAAAATACGTCCGAATGCATCCAGACGTCCATAGCCGTATCGGGTCATCGGGTGCAGTGCTTCGCCGTTTGCGCGCTGTGAATTACCGGGGCTATTGACGATGGTATAGGTTTTGACGCGTTGGGCGAATTTTTCGAGATCGGCGATAATATCCGCTTCATCGCTATATGTTCCCAACGCCTGCACAGCCTCAACAAAGCGCTTTAATTTCGCCTTATCCCCGGATGTAGCATCTTTTTTGGTCCCTTTTAGCGGTGCATACATGGCTTTGGACAGATCGCGCATGAAATTTTCCATATCGGCAGCCGAAGGGCCGCCGTCGATTCTGATACCGGTTCCCTTGTAATTGATTTGGCTGGAATGGCAGGCGGCACAGGTATAACCCATGTAATCTTTGCCTTTGTAGTTGTCCTTCACCATGCCGACCGGCAAGCCGTCGGGATTGCTGAATGTGGGTTTTTGCGGCAGGTAGCGATAGCGGTTTATATTTTCGTTGTCGCGGAATAGTTTTTCATTTTCCGCCTGCTCAAGGGCAAGGAAAAAATCGTAGGGCATCAAATCGGAGCCTTGGGTGACGGTGTAAAACCACAGGCTTTCTTCCGGCTTCCAGTTTTGATCGAGATAGACGGTTTTATCGAAATGATCGCCGAAGATGTCGTTGCTAACCACAGCCGCGCCGCGACCGGGATCGTCATCCCAATATTGGTATTTATTGCCGATCAGTGCGGCAATCACCAAGATGACCAGCAGCAGGAAAAGATATTTCACCCACTTTTTCAGTGTATTGCGAACCGGACGATCCATATGATTTCCCATAAGGTTCCCTCCCCATGCTTAAGTTAATACAGGACATTGAAGGTTAAACAACACGCCTTGTCAAACACCGCGTTACCGCCATAGCGCACAAGTGGACGGGCGACAGCCGTGCTATGCTTGGATCATGGCAGCCAGAATAAGACAATCGCCGGTGCAGGTGTATATCGGTGCGGCGTTAGCGGATTACGGTTTCGGTGCGGATCATCCGTTCGGACCGGATCGCATGCATGTGTTCTGGAGGGAGGCGATTCGCCAAGGTCTGGACAAAAAAGTAGCCATTGCCGATCCCGCCGAAGCAGCGCAAGACGCCATTCGGCGATTTCACACCGGCGAATATATCGCGCGCGTGATCAGGCAGTCCAAAACTGGCGAAGGCTTTCTCGATTTCGGCGATACACCTGCCTTCAAAGGTGTGTTCGAGGCGGCG
>JAJRWP010000004.1 GCA_021545645.1 Zetaproteobacteria bacterium
AGCGACGGGCCGTTGGCATTTTTACCCTTGGATGAGGATCGTTATTCTATTGTCTGGACACTGACGCCGCGCGATGCCAGTCGCATCATGGCGCTGGACGATGCAGATTTTCTGCGTGAACTGGAAACAGCCGCAGGCGAACGCATGCAGCCGCATCTTGGCGGTTTTTCGTCAGTCGGGCCGCGCGCCTTATTCCCCTTCGAATACCGCATTTGCCAAACATTCACCGCGCCGCGCACTGCACTGATCGGCAACGCCGCGCACACCATGCATCCGGTCGCCGGGCAGGGCTTGAATATCGGTTTGCGTGACGTGGCGGTGCTCAGCGATGCGCTTCACCGCGCCGTTGACAGCGGCAGGGATATTGCCGCACCTGTGGTTTTGGAAGAATACGCGCAGCGCCGTTGTGCGGACACCTTATCCGTTTCCGCCTTCACCGAAGGTTTGAATGCGGTATTTTGTACCGATTTACTGCCGCTAAAACTGGCACGCGGCGCAGGCATGGCGGCAATGGATAAGCTTTCGCCGTTGCGGCGTTGGCTGATGCAGCGGGCAACCGGTATGGCACAGCAATCATCGCTAGGGGGAGCAGTATGAAAGCACGTAACGTGGATGTGGTGATTGTCGGCGGCGGCATGGTCGGCTTGACGCTGGCTTGTGCACTAAAAGATACCGACCTTAACGTAGTGATTATTGAGCGCAGCGAATCGGAAGCACGCCTTTCACTGGGCCGCGATTGCCGGGTTTCGGCGATTGTCGCCGGTACTGTCGATATGCTGCACGGCATCGGCGTCTGGTCGCAAATGGAAGCGCAAACGCAAGCCATTGCCGCCATGCGCATTTGGGACGATCAGCGATTCGGCAGCATTCGTTTCGAGGCCGAAGAAATCGAGCGTGATGCACTGGGTTATCTGGTCGAAAACAGCTTATTAACGCATGCACTGCTGGATGTACTGCACGACGCCAGAAATATCGAATGGCGCTGTCCGGCGGCACTGGATGATGTGCATTGGAAAGCCTCGCATGTCGAGGTGAAACTGGATGACGGGTCCTTGCTGCATACACCGCTGATTGTCGGGGCCGACGGCGGCAATTCATGGCTGCGTTCGCAGGCCGGTATTCAGGTGTGGAGTCACCGTTTCGGGCAGCGTGGCATTGTTGCCACGGTGCGCCCGCAATTTAACCATCGCGGCATTGCTTATCAGCGTTTTCTGCCCACCGGGCCGCTGGCCATGCTGCCGATGAGCGGTGGGCTGTGTTCGATTGTGTGGAGCGCCGACGATAACGAGGCGGATCGCCTGATGGCCTTGGACGACGATGCTTTCAAAGAAGCTTTGCAACTTGCCTTCGGGCCGCAATTGGGGCGCATCGAAGAAGTCGGCGAGCGCGCTGCATTTCCGCTGCGCAGTCAATTGGCCAAACACATGGTGCGCCCGCGCTTGGCATTGATTGGCGATGCTGCGCATCAGGTGCATCCGCTGGCCGGTTTGGGTGTCAATCTCGGTATTCGCGATGCCATGGCATTGGCGCAGGAACTGGCCGATGCGCGGCGTTTTAAGGAAGACATCGGCAGCATGGATGTGCTGGAGCGTATGCGCCGCAATCGGCTGCCGGATGTTCTGGCGGTGATGGGCAGCATGGAAGGCTTCCACCATTTATTCACCTCCAAAATCCCCGGCATACCGCTGCTGCGCGGTGCAGGCATGCGCATTGTCGGCAATGCCGGTGCATTGAAATCGCTGCTGATGCGCCGCTCGACCGGTCTCAGCCTGCCGCTGCCCAAGCAGATTTCGTAAGCGCCGACAGCCATATAAATAAACCGCATATAGCAAAGGTGTTTTTGTTCTATGCGCGGCATTAGGCTTGGCCGATGACTGATATGGATATTCCCTCCTCCGATATTCAAACGCCCGACCTATCGCACCTGAAAGGCGTGCGCGTGGTGGCGGCAATGAGCGGCGGTGTCGATTCGTCGGTGATGGCGGCACTGCTTGCACAAGCCGGGGCGGATGTGATCGGCGTGTTTCTCAACGTCTGGGATTATTCGCGCGACGAAACAAGCCGCCACGGTTCCTGTTGCGCCACCGAAGATGCGTACGACGCACGTCGGGTGGCCGCACAGATTGGTATTCCCTACTACAGCATGGATATGCGCGAGCAGTTTCGCGACAACGTGATTGCGCCGTTTATCGCCGATTACGAATCCGGGTGCACACCGAATCCCTGCGAACGCTGCAACCGTTTTGTCAAATTCGGCGCGCTTCTCAATGCCGCCGATGAATTAGAAGCAGCATTTGTGGCCACCGGCCATTATGTGCGCCGCGCCGACGATGCCAACGGCGTACGTATTTTTAGAGGCGAGGATATGCGCAAGGATCAAAGCTATTTTCTGGCTACCATTAACCGGCAGCAGGCTTCGCGTATTTTGTTCCCGGTCGGCGGTCTGCACAAGGATGCGACACGGGCGCTGGCACGCCGTTTCGACTTGCTAACGGCGGAAAAACACGAAAGTCAGGATATTTGTTTTATTCCGACCGGTGACCGCATCGAATTTTTACAACGCGAAGGGGCAAAAGCCGGCTTCATTCCCGGCGATATTATCGACAGCGAAGGCAACCGCCTTGGCAGACATGAAGGTATCGCCCATTTCACGCTCGGCCAACGCAAGGGTTTAAAACTTTCCGGCGGCCCGTGGTATGTCGTGGCACTGGATGGAATCACCGCACGCGTGGTCGTCGCCCACCCTACCGAAGCGATGATTCGCCGTGTCGAAGTGGAGGAACTGGCATGGATCAGGGAACCGCACGATGGCGAATCGCTGCAAGCCAAAGTACGCTATCAAATGCCGCCTGCGGCCTGCCGGATTGTGCGCAACGATGATGGCTTGGCATTAACATTCGCAACACCGCAAAAACCGAC
>JAJRWP010000045.1 GCA_021545645.1 Zetaproteobacteria bacterium
CCTATCGCCATGAATCGTGGTTGGGCGATTGCTGCCGCAGCTTGTTTTTTGCTGCTGCTGGTGCTGTTTAATGTGGTTGATGAGGAAAAAGAAGAGTTTACACCTTACCAAGATTCGCAAATCAGCGTTCCGCCAATGCCTGAGTTGACTGCACCTGCATCAATCGAACCGGCGCTAACAAGCCAAGTACAGACAACACCTAGCGTTAGCGATGAAGAAAAACCAACTATTGTGGAATCGCCAAACACGGAAACAAGCAAGGTCGAGACCCCGGCGCTACCAGAGGCATTGCCAGAGCCGTCAGTGGAACCGCCAGTCCAAAGCCATTCCGGGCATCAGTTTCGCTTGACTGCCATTGATCAGGATGTCTGGCTGCAACTGCATGCGCCGGATGGCGAACTGGTTAAAGAAGCGCTGTTGCGCAGCGGGCAGCGCATGGAAGTCGATTCCGACCAAGCTTATTTGCTGTTGACCAGTGGTAATCCTTTGGTGTTGCGTATTGAAATTGATGGGCAGCGCATTATTGATGCCGGTACGCTGGGCAAAAAAGACAAGGTGTTACGCGATTTCCGCCTCACCCCTCCCGCAAGCGATACAGGAAACGCGCATTGATGGCTGATTCCGCCCCGCAAGCACTCAAACACGCCGTCGAATTGATTCGCCGGGTTTCGCCTACTCCCGAAGATGGCGGTTGTCAGGATTATATCGAATCGGTATTAGCAGCGCTTGGTTTTCAGCGCACGCGTGTCGATGCTGGCGGGGTTATCAACAGTATTTACACGCGAAACGGCGAAATAGCCGGAACACTGGCCTATGCCGGCCATACCGATGTCGTACCGACCGGCCCCGAAGATCAATGGCCGCACCCACCGTTTGCGGCAGTCGTCGAAAACGGCATTTTGCACGGTCGCGGCGCACAGGATATGAAAGCGGGTATCGCCTGCTGGATGGCCGCTGTCGAACAATGTCTGGGCGCAGCCGACCCGCAACTGCCAACCCTGCAATTATTGATTACCTCCGACGAAGAAGGTGAATCCATCGACGGAACGGTTCGTCTTGTCGAATATATGCAGCAGCAAGGAAATCTCCCCGATGGGGTTATTGTCGGCGAACCGTCTTCTGCGCAACAGGTCGGCGATACCGTGCGGCGCGGTCGGCGTGGTGTGGTGCATGTTTATCTCAACATTGCCGGTAAACAGGGGCATTCCGCCTACCCGCAGGATGCCGATAATGCCATCCATCATGCGGTCAATGCCATGCATGCGATACTGAATATCGACTGGGGCCAACCCGCCGCCGATTTTCCGCCGACAAGCTGCCAATTCACACAAATACGCAGCGGCGAAGGCGCGAGCAACGTCATTCCCGGCCAAGCAGGTGCTTTTGCCGATATTCGTTACAATCCGGGGCTTGATTTCGAGCAGATTCGCCAACGTATCGAAGATGCCTGCGCACTCAGCGCGGTGGTTGACGCTGATATTCGCCATGAAGCCGCCGCTTTTTATACCCCGGACGGCCCGCTACTGGATTTGGTGTGCCGGAGTATTAAGAAAACCTGCGGCATCGAAACGCATCGCGATACCGGCGGCGGCACTTCCGATGGGCGTTTTTTGGCGGCTGCCGGTATTCCGGTGGTGGAACTTGGCTTAAGCAACGATACCATTCACCAAATCGGTGAACGCGTGGCTGTGTCCGAATTGGACGATTTAACGCGCATTTATACCGATATTATTCAGAACTTTGAAGGACCGACATGCCCTTAAAACCAAGTAAACAACTGGAAACCTTTGCCAACCCGAACCCGGAACGCGATTACAACATCCATATCGAATGCCCGGAATTCACTTGCCTGTGCCCGAAAACCGGGCAACCGGATTTTGCCGAAATCACCTTGGACTACGCGCCGGATGCCACCTGCATCGAGCTGAAATCGCTCAAGCAATACCTGTGGACGTTCCGCGACGAGGGGCATTTTCACGAACAAGTCACCAATATGATCGCCGATGATATGATTGCCGCGCTATCGCCTCGCCGTCTAAAATTAACCGCCGAATTCAATGTACGCGGTGGCATCTATACCACCGTTGTTGTCGAGTATCCGGACGGCGAATGAGTTCCCTTCCCTTCCATAAAATGCATGCGCAGGGCAATGATTTTGTCATTCTCGACGGACGCAACAGCCCGCTGCCCGACTTGACGCAAACGCTAATCATCGACATCGCCGAACGGCGCTTGGGCATCGGTTGCGATCAAGTGTTGGTATTGTTGCCGGATGACGGTTGTGCATCGGATGGCAACTGCGCAGCAGCCATGCGTATTTTCAACAGCGACGGATCGGAAGCAGGAAATTGCGGCAACGGTCTGCGCTGCGTCGGTGCATTGCTGCTCGAAGAAAGCGGCGCGGATTCGGTAAATATCCGCGTCGGCGAACGTATGGTGCGCATTCAGGCCAGCGCCGACGGCATTGGCGTACACATGGGCGAAGCCTTGGTCGGCGATACCACCGATGTGCATGTCGATGTGAATATCGGTAATGCGCACCGTGTTTTTTTCGCAGCCACCGAAGACTTCCCCGCCGACAAAAACATCGAAATCGTCAGCGGTCAAATCGCCGACGAGGTATATATCGACATCATCGAACGCGGCGCTGGACGCACCCCGTCCTGCGGCAGCGGCGCATGCGCCACCGCCGTCGCCGTTTGGCATCAGGACAAACATCAGCGCCCGCAACACATCCACATGCCGGGCGGTACTGTGTTGGTTTCCGGCTCTGCCAGCGATGTATTGCTTGAAGGCCCGGTCAGCTTTGTATGCAGCGGCGAATACCGCCTTGCCGCAAACGATTAAGGATATTTCTGGATACATGATGAATCAATCTTTCGAACTCATCCCCGCCATCGATTTGAAAGGCGGCCACTGCGTGCGCTTGAAACAGAGGCGCATGGACGATGCCACCGATTACGGCGACGATCCGGCAGCGATGGCGCTGCATTGGCAAAATCTCGGTGCAACGCGGCTGCATGTTGTCGATTTGGACGGTGCTTTTGCCGGAAAACCGGCGAATAGAAGCGCCATTCAAGGCATTTGTGCAGCACTCGATATTCCGGTGCAACTTGGCGGCGGATTGCGTGATCTGAATATGATCGAAGGCATGCTTGAGCTTGGTGTACAGCGGGTGATCCTCGGTTCGATTGCGGTTTCTTCGCCTGAAATCGTCGGCGAGGCATGCCGCGCCTTTCCGGGCCGGGTTTGTGTCGGCATTGATGCCAAATCCGGCATGGTGGCGGTGCATGGCTGGGATGATGTGACCGATGTAACGGCCATTGATCTGGCCAAACGCTTTGAGAACGACGGGGTTGCGGCCATTATTTATACGGATATTGCCCGCGACGGCATGCTCAGCGGACCGAATATCGAAGAAACGACGGCGCTGGCACGCGCTGTATCGATTCCGGTGATTGTTTCCGGCGGCATCGCCCACATCGACGATGTCACAGCCTGTGCTGCGCATCGCCAAGACGGTATTTGCGGCGCAATCACCGGTCGCGCGATTTACGAAGGCACAATTGATTTTGCCGCTGCCATGGAAACACTTAAATGACAAAGACATTCACCGCAGAGTACGCAAAGGGACGCAAAGTAAAGCACAGCAAAAGATATGTTTCTTTTGTTTTCCTCCGCGAAACTTTGCGTACTCTGCGGTAAAAATTCATGCTAAGTAAACGTATCATTCCCTGTCTCGATGTGGCGCACGGGCGCGTGGTCAAGGGCGTGCAATTTGTCGATATTATTGATGCCGGCGATCCGGTCGAGGCGGCAATCAAGTATGACGAACAAGGCGCAGACGAGCTGTGTTTTCTCGACATCCGTGCCAGCCATGAAAGCCGCGATACGCTCTACCACATGGTTACCGATGTTGCCGAACATGTATTCATGCCGCTAACCGTCGGTGGTGGCGTCAAAGCGTTAACAGACATCGAAAATCTGCTGCATGCTGGTGCCGATAAGGTATCGATCAATACGGCGGCGATTTTTAACCCGGAATTGGTCAAAGAAGCTGCCGAACGCTTCGGTTCTTCGACGATTGTGGTGGCTGTCGATGCGAAAAAAGTCGATACACACTGGGAATGCTTCACCCACGGCGGTCGCAAGCCGACTGGCATCAACGCCGTCGAATGGGCCGAAAAAATGAGCGACTACGGAGCCGGTGAAATTCTGCTAACCAGTATGGATGCCGACGGCACTAAAAACGGTTACGACATCCCGCTGACCCGCGCTGTTGCCGATGCGGTTTCCGCCAATGTCATCGCTTCCGGCGGTGTCGGCACACTTGAACATCTGGCCGAAGGATTGAGTGCCGGTGGTGCCGATGCGGTACTGGCGGCCAGTATTTTTCACTTCGGCAAATTTACCATCGGCCAAGCCAAACAACATCTCGCCGCCTGCAATATTCCGGTTCGCTGCCGAGCTGGCATCAATTAAGACCTTGAATACCCTTTATTATCCAATGTCTTATAGTGTATTGTTAAGGCGGTACTGAGGCATGGAATGGGCGCAGCAATTTGTTGAAAATTACGGCTATTGGGCCGTATTTATCTGGACTTTCATCGAAGGCGAATCGGTATTCATTGCTGCTGCTGCTTTGGCCGCCGCCGATTTGATGACACCGTGGAAGGTTATCGTTGTCGCTGCCAGCGGAGCCTTTGCCGGTCATTTGGTATTTTTCGCACTTGGCCGCTGGAAAGGCCTGCAAATCATCGAATCCGTCCCCTTTCTCGCCCGCCATCACCCCAAAGCCAATACTATCCTCGATAAATACGCCCACTGGTCCA
>JAJRWP010000046.1 GCA_021545645.1 Zetaproteobacteria bacterium
ACGGATGAAACCATCTATCCAGAACGGCGTGGCTGGGACACTGAAACGTTTACCGTCATCCGACACCATCATGAGGCAGCAACACACCATCTGCGCTGACCTCGGAGACAACCATGAACCCGGACAAGACATTAGGAATTTGCTGCCCTATACGAGTTCACTTACCATGCGCCAACAGGATGGATCAGGAATTGTGCTTTGTTTTTGTTAAAAGAACCGTTCGATTCCCTTCACCCGCTCCAAATTATAAGTGTAGGTAAATATGGATAAAAATAAGACCCGACCCTGCCCTGTTTGCCGCAAAGCGGTGTCGCAGGACATGCCCGATGCCCCCTTTTGCAGCCGTCGCTGTCGGCAAATCGATCTTGGTCGTTGGGCCGCTGGCGATTACCGCGTCGAAGGCGAATCGGCGATGCCGTGGGAACTGGAAAACGATGAAGACTGACACACATCTGATTCTCGCCTCAACATCACCTTACCGGAAAGCACTACTGGACCGTTTACGCCTTCCTTTTACGGTTTGCGACCCTGATTTCGGGGAAGCAGCGCCGGGAAGCATGCCGCCTGCCGATCTGATTCGGCACAATACCCTCGGCAAAGCAGGTGCGGTTTCGGCACTGCATCCGCATGCAACGGTTATCGCCGCCGATCAGCTTGCCGTGTGCGGCGACATTGTACTCGGCAAACCCGGAAATCATGCCGCAGCCTGCGCGCAATTGGCGATGCTTTCGGGAAAATCCGTGGATTTTATGACCGGCGTCGCCCTGTATTGCGGCGATGAAAACCATTACGCAAGCGTCCCGTTCCGCGTTTATTTCCGTGATTTAAGCGATAGCGAAATTGATGTCTACCTGCGCACCGAACGCCCCTACGGTTGCGCCGGCAGTTTCAAGGCCGAAGCCTTCGGTATCGTCTTATTCGAACGCATGTGCGGCGACGACCCGACGGCATTGATGGGCCTGCCGCTGATTACGCTGGCAGGTTGGTTGAAACCGCTACAAACAGCTTAACACGCGCTGTTTTTCTCCGCCCACAGACATTCGTCATAAATCGGGCATAAGTGACATTTGGGCTTGCGGGCGGTGCAGATGTATCGACCATGCAACACCAGCCAGTGATGCGCATGTTCCATGAATTTTTTCGGAATTACCTTTACCAGCCCTTTTTCCACAGCCAGCGGTGTTTTACCGGGGGCCAGTCCTGTGCGGTTGCCGACACGAAAAATATGCGTATCGACAGCAATCGTTGGCTTGCCGAACAACACATTAAGCACCACATTCGCTGTTTTGCGGCCAACGCCCGGCAGCCGCTCCAGCGCTTCGCGTGTGTCCGGCACAAGGCCGTCATGTTCGTGAACTAAAATCGCGCAAGTCTTGATGATATTTTTCGCTTTGCTGTTGTACAGACCGATGGACGAAATATACTGCTTTAGCCCATCTTCACCGAGATCAAGAATCGCTTGCGCCGTATTGGCCACCGGATACAACTTGGCGGTTGCCTTGTTCACACCGACATCGGTGGCTTGCGCGGACAGAATCACCGCCAGCAGCAATTCGAGATCGGAGGTGTAATTTAGTTCGGTAACCGGCTGCGGATTGTCCGTTTGTAATTTTGCAAACAAACGCGTGACACGCGCCCGCGACATCGGTTTTGCAGCAATCACGCTTATTGCTGCATTAATTGACTTCGTTCAGGGTCAATGTGGCTTTGCGTTTGACCGCTTCGCCGGCAGGGCTGAGTACAGCTTCCACAATCAGCACATTTTTATCGCTAATCGACACCACACGACCGCTATCGCGGCCAAGATAACTGCCCTTGCGTATCACATAGCCTTTGCCCTCGCTATCCTCGACCATCGCCACATGCGACTTGCCCATTTTCATAATCGCCACCAGTTTCAGTGCCGCTAAATCGAAATTTTCCAACGGCTCGCGCGTGCGTTGCGAATTTCTAACGCGTATTTTTTCTTTTTTCATGCGGTTATTCCGCTCAATAACCGCCAAATAGGATTCAAAGGGATCGCGCAACGACGCAATATCCACCTGCGGCGCTTTAATGCGATGCGATGCGACGGAAGTCGGCGCTTTGCCTTTGGCATGTTCGAGCTTTGCCTTGGCTGGCGATGCCGCCGATTCGGCGGCTGTTGCCAATGGCGTGTGAATAAAGCTCGCGGCCATAAACATGAGCAACATTGCTGTCAGCTTGTATGTCATACCACCTCCGGCAGGCAAGTTTGCGAGCTCGCACCGCCCATTCACTTGCTGTTCTGCATCATGCTGAGGCAGAAAAAAGCACACGTCAAATATTTCGCAGCGCAAAGACGGTATCAAAAGCGGATAAAGCCGCCGATAAACGGCCCGGAAATGGAACTATCCAGCAATATGCCGGAACGATCCAACTTCAAATCAATCAAACGGTAACCGGCATAAACACCCAAACCCGGCAACGGTGAAAATTCGAGCTGCAGCTCGGTATCGAGGAAATAATTTCCGGCATAACCAAGATAACCGACACGTCCGTTCAGGCCCAAAAGGTCGGAAATAGCGACACGCCCACGCGCCCCGAGGGTCGGAATAGGCAGGGTGGTCGTTATTGACTGGCTAAGCCCTGTACTCCGGTTCTGCAATGTTGAAGTAACATGCACGGTTTTCACCGCCGCCTCCACGCCGAGCTGCATGCGTGCCGGAAGATCGTCTATATTCAACACATAATAAGTGAGCGACGCATCGAACACATCCGCCTTTAGATTGGCATGCACATTATCGCCAGCGGCATAATTCTGGCCGTTGAATGCAACGCCAGAGACTAAAATGCCATCAGCGCTAAAATCGAGCGGAAAATAATTCAGTGCAATGCGGAAATCGCCCATTTGCAAGGCTGCTTCAAGGGTTTCCCGATTGCTGCGTGAGAATTGCATGGTCGAATCGAAATGAATCGGCGTACCCGCCAGCCCACCTGCCGCTGCAGCGAAATGACCGCGCGCATCCAGACTCATATAGCCGCTTTTCAGCATTACAGTCTCATCGGCAAAAGCGGGAAGGGCCGCCAGCATCAACATGCTATAAAACATCCAGCGCAATAATAAAAACATATGCACCTCCTTATCTTTGCCCTCCCGCCCCTTAATGCCGCACTCTGCACATCCCGCAAGGGTTTTCGCGGTGAGCAAAATCACAACTGCTTTAAGGCCGCGAAATCGTTATATTCGGCACATGTTGCTGGGCATTGATAGTGGCGGAACCTTTACCGACTTTGTCGTTTGCGACGGCGAGAACGTGCGTTTGCACAAAGAACTGTCCACACCGCACGACCCTTCCGAGGCGATTCTGCGCGGCATTGAAGTGTTGGGGCTTGCGCCCGCATCGCTGCATCTGGTGCATGGCTCAACGGTTGCCACCAACGCCGTGCTGGAACGAAAAGGCGTAAAAACACTGTTTGTAAGCAATCACGGCTTAGAAGACTTGCTGAGCATCGGACGGCAAACGCGCCGTGAATTGTACAATCTTTGCCCGCCGCAAACACCGGCATGGACACAGCCCGACGATTGTTTCGCACTAAGCGGACGTATTGATGCCGAAGGCAAATGCATCGCACTACCCACGGCACAAAATCTGCAGGCCTTGCGAAAAAAGGCCGAGGCATACCAAGCGGTTGCCGTATGCACGTTATTTTCCTTTCTCAACCCGGCGCAGGAAAAAATGGCTGCCGAAATACTTCCCGAACATGTGTTTGCATCGTTATCGCACCGGGTTTTGCCCGAATATCGTGAATACGAACGCGCCTCGACCACCTTCCTCAATGCCTATGTCGGGCCGTTGGTGCAGCGCTATTTACGCCGACTGGCAAAAAAACTATCTCCGCGCCATTTGTTCGTGATGCATTCGACCGGCGGGGTGATGGATGTCGAGCAGGCCGGAAATAACGCCGTGCGTATGATTCTCTCCGGTCCAGCTGGCGGTCTGGTCGCCGCTACGGAAATTGGCCGCCAACTGAAGCGGAAGCGATTGCTCAGCTTCGATATGGGTGGAACCAGCACCGATGTGGCGCTGCTCGATGGACAAGCACACATCACCGTCGAAGGTCATATCGCCGACATGCCGGTTGCCGTACCGATGCTGGATATGCATACCATCGGGGCCGGTGGCGGCTCGATTGCTTGGCAGGATGCTGCCGGTTTATTGCGTGTCGGCCCGCAATCGGCCGGTGCACAACCCGGACCCGCCTGCTATGCGCGCGGCGGCGACAAAGTCACCGTCACCGATGCCAATGTCGTGCTGGGGCGTATTCCGCCGACGGCCAAACTGGCTGGGAACCTGCCGCTCGATGTGCGCCGGGCGCAGCAAGTCATCGGCGAATTGGCGCAATGTTTCGGCTTGTCCGATGAAGCCATGGCGCTGGGCATCATTCGCATTGCCGAGGAAAGCATGGCGGCGGCTTTGCGTGTTGTTTCGGTGCAACGCGGCTTCGATCCGGCTGAATTTTCTCTGCTTTGTTTCGGTGGCGGCGGCGGTTTGCATGCCTGCGCCCTCGGCGAAGCACTTGGCGTGGAAAATGTGCTGCTGCCGGTGGGTAGCGGTGCTTTTTCGGCGATGGGCATGCTGATTGGCAAGCGGCAATGCGATTTGTCGCGCAGTCGCCGCCTGCTGTTGCAGCATGCCGATACGCCAAGCCAAGCCGCAGGTGTTTTTGCAGCCCTGGAAAATGATGCCAGACAACGCATGCCCGGCCTTGATCTGACATTGGAAAAAAGTGCAGACGTGCGCTATGTCGGGCAAGGCTTTCATCTGACCATCCCGTGGCAAAACGATATGGCCTTGCTGCACAGCGATTTTAGCGAACGTCATCAGCAAACCTATGGGCATACGCTGGATCGCCCGCTGGAAGTAATGACGCTGCGTCTAAGCGCATGCGCCGACAGCCAAAGCCTGCAATTGCCGGAACTGACAACAGCCACGTCGCCTGCCGAAGCCTGCGCCGAATCAATCGTCAGCGGCGTTGGCCAAGTGCCGCATTTTCGCCGCCAAAGCTTGCATCCGGGGCATGCGATTTGCGGCCCGGCACTGATTCTCGAAGACACCGCAACGCTGTGGCTGCCGCCGGATTGGCAACTTGGCGTCTCAACATACGGGCATTTGCTGCTGTCACAGCAAAAAACAGGGCTTTCAGCGAGGAAAAACGCATGAATGCCATCGAACTCAGCCTGTTTGCGCATCGCCTGAGTGCCGTTTGCGATGAAATGGGCGCGGTGCTCAAACGCACGGCGATTTCGCCGAATATCAGGGACCGCGAGGATTATTCTTGTGCGCTATTCGATGCCGATGGCGAATTGGTGGCACAAGCGGCGCATATTCCGGTTCACCTCGGTTCGATGGCTTATTGCATGCGCGATGTGGTGCGCCGAATCGACTGGCAGGACGGCGATGTGGCGGTATTTAACGACCCGTTTCTCGGCGGCACCCACCTGCCGGACATCACCGTGGTGCAACCCGTATTTTTCGATGGTCAATGCATCGGCTTTGCCGCCAGCCGCGCGCATCATGCCGATGTCGGCGGCATCACCCCCGGTTCGATGGGTATTCACCGGCAACTGAGCGACGAAGGTGTGGTGATTTCTCCCGGCCTTTGGTGGCGCGCCGGTCGCGAAAAAACCGTTTTTTTACGCGAGTTTTTCACCCGCGTACGCAATCCCGACGAGCGCTTGGCCGATTTAAGCGCCCAGCGCGCCTGCTGCGCCTGCGGAGCCCGGCGTTTGCAGGCCATGCACGCCAGCCACGACTGCCGACATGCATTCAAGAGCCTGCTGGAAGTATCCGAAGCCTATGGACGCACGGCTATAGCGGCGATTGCCGATGGCGAATACCGTTTCGATGATATTTTGGAGGATGACGGATTGGCTAGCACGCCGTTGAGCATAAATGTGACGATTCGCATCCAAGGCGACAATGCCAAGGTCGATTTTTCCGGCAGCGCAGCGCAATGCAGCGGGCCGCTTAATTGCCCGATGCCGGTGACTGCTGCCGCCGTGTTTTATGCTTTTCGCTGCCTAATGCCGCCGGAAACACCGCAAACTTCGGCTGTTTTCCGCTGTATCGAACTATCCGCGCCAAAGGGCTGCCTGCTCAATCCGCATGCGGGCGCGGCAGTGGCGGCGGGCAATGTCGAAACCAGTCAGCGCATTGTCGATGTGGTGCTGGGTGCATTGGCCGAAGCGGCTCCCGAACGCATTCCGGCGGCAGCGCAAGGGACGATGAATAATGTAATTTTCGGCGGCATGTGCAACGAAGATTCAGGAAGCGATTCGAGAAAAACTGCTTGGGTATATTACGAAACACTGGCCGGTGGCATGGGCGCGCATGCGAATGGTGACGGACTTTCCGCCGTGCAATGCCATATGACCAATACACGCAACACCTCGATTGAAATGCTGGAAATGCATTATCCGTTGCGTATCACGGAATATGCTATTCGGCGCGGTTCCGGCGGCGGCGGGCAATATCGCGGCGGCGATGGTTTGTGCCGCGAATGGCAGGTGCTGGAAGACTGTCAGGTTTCACTGCTCAGCGAACGGCGAACAAGCGCCCCTTACGGGCTGAACGGCGGAAAACTCGGCGCAAGTGGGCGGAATTTACTGCTGCGTGACAGAAAAACGCATGTGCTTGCCGCCAAAACCACGCTAGATTTGAAAATCGGCGACCGCTTACGCATCGAAACACCGGGCGGCGGCGGTTTTGGCCCGCCGGAAAAAGCAGAAAACATCGCAGGAGAAACAGAGACATGAACATCCTCGGCATTGAAACATCCTGCGATGAAACGGCAGCGGCAATCTGGCAAAGCACAGCCAATGGCGGGCATATTTTGGCCGAAAAAATCGCTTCGCAAATCGACATTCATGCACGTTTCGGCGGTGTTGTGCCGGAAATCGCTTCGCGCGAACATCTGACCACACTGCCGCCGCTGGTCGATAGCGTGTTGCAGGATGCGCAGCTTGATTGGTCGGCAATCGATGCGCTTGCCGTTACCGCCGGGCCGGGATTGATGGGCGCGCTGCTTGTAGGCACGGCTTGGGCGCGCGCCGCAGCCTGCGTGCATAAAATTCCATTGATGCCGGTGCATCACATGGAAGGACATTTGCTGGCCCCCGGACTGGATGGCGAATTACCGCCGTTTCCGTTTATTACGCTGCTGGTTTCCGGTGGTCACAGCATGCTGGTGCGCGTCGATGCTATCGGATGCTATACACAACTCGGGCAGACGATTGACGATGCCGCTGGTGAATGCTTCGATAAATCCGCGCGCTTGTTGGACATGCCCTATCCGGGCGGCCCGGCGATTGCACAACTGGCCGAGACTGGGAATGCGGCGCGCTTCCCCCTGCCGCGCCCGATGTTGAATAAAGATAAGCTGAATTTCAGTTTTTCCGGTTTAAAAACTGCGGTGATGTATGCAGTGCGCGGACTCAGCGATATGGATGATCAAACGCGCGCCGATATGGCGGCTTCGGTCGAAGCGGCAATTTGCGATGTACTGGTCGGTAAAAGCCTGCGTGCCTGCCGCCGTGAACATATCAAGCATCTGGTCATTGCCGGTGGGGTGGCCGCCAATGGTTATTTGCGCCGTTTATTGGATGAAAAGGCGAATGCCGCACATATCAGCGTCCACATGCCGCGCCCGGAACATTGTACCGACAACGCCGCAATGATTGCTTTTGCCGCCGCCCAGCGCTTGCAACGGGGCATCACACCACCCGAAGCTTGGGATGCCCGGCCACGCTGGCCGCTGGCCGAACTCGCATAAACCAAGGATTGATTGATCGGCAACGCCCTTAAGCAACACCTTCGATTAGGCTGCGAATTTCTTCAATCGCATCGTGATTTTCGGCTTCGATCAGGCCGATAATATGGCTTTCGATGGTGCGCGGCAGCAGATTCGGTTCGTCCAGCGAGCCGCGCGAGTAAATGATAAAACCATTGAGAAAGCCTTCAAAATGCTCGTTGCAGAGTTTTTCGTAGTTTTTATTTTTCGGCCCGGCCATAAAGGCTTTGATCTGACTGCTGCTGAATTCAAAACCGCCCAGTGCAAAAACCTCTTTCATTTCGAAATGCTTGAGATTGTTGGCGATGGCTATTTTTTTGAGGATATTGTTATTGGTCATGGCCTTAGCCTAGCCAATCACAGGTAAGATGGCACGGCATACGCCCAGCTCGCCCTGCCAAGCATCCTGTTGACGCCTCAGCCTCGGCGCTTATTTCCCGCTATTTTCTAATGGTTTCTTAATGTGCAACAAGGCATGCTTGGCAACTGGTAATTTCCGAAGGTGTAAATGATGACAACAACTGATCCCGTGCAAACCACGTTTGCCGACTTAAATTTAATTCCGCCACTGCTCAAGGCACTACAAGACGTAGGCTACGAATCGCCTTCGCCGATTCAGGCGCAAACCATCCCGCTGCTGCTCGAAGGCAAGGATGTGCTCGGTCAAGCGCAAACAGGAACCGGCAAAACCGCCGCTTTTGCACTGCCGCTGCTGTCGCGCCTTGATTTAAGTCAAAAAACGCCGCAAATCATGGTACTGGCTCCGACACGCGAGCTGGCGATTCAGGTGGCCGAAGCATTCCAAACCTACGCGCATCATTTAAAAGGCTTCCATGTGTTACCGATTTACGGCGGTCAGAGCTACGATATTCAATTGCGTCAACTCAAGCGCGGTGTGCATGTTGTGGTCGGCACGCCGGGGCGGGTGATGGACCATATGCGCCGCAAAACCTTGAATTTAAGCAATTTGAATGCGTTGGTACTTGATGAAGCGGATGAAATGCTGCGCATGGGTTTTATCGACGATGTGCAATGGATACTTGAAAAAACGCCGGACAACCGCCAAATCGCACTTTTTTCGGCAACGATGCCGCCAGCCATCCGAAAAATCGCCGAAAGGCATTTGAATAATCCGCAGCAAATCACCATCAAGGTAAAACAAGCCACTGCCGAAACGATTCGTCAGCGCTACTGGATGGTCAGCGGCGGTCATAAATTGGATGCGCTGACCCGTATTCTTGAAGCCGAACCGTTTGATGCCATGCTGATTTTTGTGCGTACCAAAATTGCCACCGAACAACTGGCGGAAAAACTGGAAGCACGCGGTTATGCCGCTACTGCACTGAATGGTGACATCGCCCAGAAACAACGCGAAATCACCGTCAACCGCCTGAAAAAGGGCAAGTTGGACATTCTGGTGGCCACCGATGTGGTCGCACGCGGACTTGATGTGAAACGCATTTCGCATGTCATTAACTACGACCTGCCGCACGATACCGAATCCTATATCCACCGCATCGGACGCACTGGCCGGGCCGGTTGCCAAGGTGATGCGATTCTGTTTATCACACCGCGCGAAAAGCGCATGCTGTACACCATTGAGCGCGCAACGAAAAAGCAAATCGACAAATTCGAGATGCCGACCACCGAATCGATTAATGACAAACGTATTGCCGAATTCAAACAGCGCATTCGCGAAACACTGGCCTCGGATGACGATTTAACGCTATTTGCCGACATCGTCGAACAACTGCAAACAGAAAGTAATATTCCAGCCAACGAAATCGCCGCTGCTCTGGCAAAAATGTTACAGGGCGACAGGCCGCTGCTGCTCAAAGACGAACCGCAACGCAAAACACAGCATCAACGCTCGGACCGCAATCCGCGCTTCGATGCGCCGGAAGACAAACGCAAGCGCGTACGCAACCTTTCACCCGACGAATACGCAGACGACGAACGCAAATCGCGCAGCACACCACGCCGCGAACGCGCACCGCAGCAATTGAGAAACGGGCCGAAGCTGGCGCACGGCATGCAGCGCTACCGTTTGGAAGTCGGCGAAGCCCACGGCGTGAAAACAGGCAATATCGTAGGCGCGATTGCCAATGAAATCGGTCTGGAAAACGAATTTATCGGCCAAGTGCAGATTATGGACGACCACACCACCGTGGATTTGCCCGAAGGCATGCCGAAAGCGATTTTCAAGGATCTGCAGCAGGTGTGGGTGTGCGGGCAACAGCTCAAAGCATCGTTGATTTCGGCAGAGCCCGGCGGCGCAAAAAAACCGAGAAAACGTTTCAAAGCCGCTGGCGACGAGCGGCGACCGGGGCACAACAGACCGGACCGCAAACGTTCATCCAATCAAGGCGGAAAGAAGCCGCCAAGACGCAAAAAAACATAGCCAGTCTTAGGATTTAGCCATTCGGCGCACCAAATCGCCAGTGGAAAGCACGCGATCAATGAACAGCACGCCGTCCAAGTGGTCGATTTCGTGCTGAATCACCCGCGCCTCGAATCCGCTGCTATCCAATTCCTGCACCGCGCCCGTAACATCCTGATAACGCACGCGAATCGAACGGGCGCGCGCCACCACACCGACCCATTCCGGTACCGACAAACAACCTTCGCGGCCCAGCACCTTTTCCTGCGAAAATTCAATAATTTCAGGATTCGCCATATACAGAAGGCCCTGATTGCGACATTGATGCCGCGCCAACGTGCAATCAACAACCAGCATACGCCGGTTTATCGCCAACTGCGGCGCGGCAATACCGACACCGCCGGGACCGCTACGCATGGTGTTATCAAGCATTTGGAACATCCCCTGCAAACCCGCGTCAAAAGCCGTAACTGGCTTTGCCGCCCGTCGCAGGCGTTTATCGGGCAGTGTTAAAATCACTGGAATATTCATGCCGTCAATGCGCAGAAAGGCGTGTTACAGTATTTCCCCGTCGAGTTCGTGTACTTCAATATCTACGGCCAATTTGTCAGCCACAGCCTGCAAATTCGCGCGAATTTTATCCGTATTCCCGCCTGCAGCTACTTCCAGTGCCATCATGTACAGGCTGTTGCCACCCTCGTCCTGCTGACTGCGTGTCGAAAGATCAACCACCGCCGCATCCAGCGCCGCCAAAACATCCGTCACCGCATGCACAATACCCGGTTTGTCCGAACCGCTAACCGTCACCACACAATCAGGCTCTGGCGCACGCCGCGCGAATTCGTCTGCTGATAGCACCAGCGACTGAACATGCAAGCCCGTCTGCTGCTCCAAATGCGCCATCGCCGCCTGCAATTCGCCCAATTTGCTTGATTCGCCCAGCGACACCATCAACATCATCGCAAAACGGCCACGCAACGCCGTCATTGAAGAATCTTCGATATTCGCATCCAGTTCAAGCAGCGCCCCAGACACATCGCGCACAATACCGGCACGATCCTTGCCGGAAATGGATAATAAAACTGTGTTCATAAGGCCTCCCGCCCTGCTGGTATCACAGGCGCACAACATGCTCGCCACAAAAGAGGAAGGTACAACGTCGCTCTGCATCCCGCCACAGGAAAACGACTAGCGCGAGCAGAGGGCGGCAAGCTGGCAAACCGCAACACCTGCCTCGCATGTGTGGTACATCACAGATTGAAACACCTGTTTATGCGATTCTACCTAGGTATTCGGAGGCCATCATGAACACATTTTCTTCCAACCCTTATAACTGTAAAGCCGAATTAGGCCCGGTCGGCTATGTGATTTTATTTTTCGCGCTCATGGCGGTGGCTTGGCTTATCAGCGCTTAAAAGAAGTCGCGCGGCGGGCACAAAAAAAGCCTGCAAGCACCAAGCTTACAGGCTTTTATCGGTTTTTACTTAAAATATTCTGTTACGAGATAGCTTAATTGGCTGCCGGAAGATCGTCGGCAGCACCACCCGTACCCTTCAACTTGGACGGATCGAAACCACTGCGGCCATCGGCTGCTGGCAATGTGTTCTGCTGGGCAGGCTGTTCAATCACCTGATCGCTGACCACCGATTTCACCTGCTTCTGCGAGAAAAAAGCCAGCGTCAGGCTGGTAAGCATGAACAAACCAGCAATACCGCCCGTCACTTTACCAAGAAAAGAACCGGAACCACGGCTACCGAATAGCGTTTGCGCGCCACCGCCGCCAAACGAGACGCCCATATTGGCACCTTCACCGCGCTGCACCAAGACCAGAATAATCAGCGTTAACGCGGCAATAATATGAATCGAAACAATCAGAATAGTCATGCTTTATGCTCCTGCGGCCACGCTGGCGGCGGCCTGCACAATCTTCGAAAATGATTCGGCCTGCAAACTCGCACCACCGACCAATGCACCTTCCACACCCGCACAACCCATCAGTTCCGCAGTATTTTCAGGCTTGACGCTGCCGCCGTACAACACACGGCAATCGTGACCGAGGCGGGTCAATTCTTCATGAATAAAAGCATGCGTTTCGGTGACTTGTTCCGGCGATGCGGTTAATCCGGTACCGATGGCCCAAACCGGCTCGTAAGCAACGGTTAGCGCTGCACCTTCCGGGGCATCCTCCAACACACTCAATTGCTGACGCAATACGCTGTTGGTTTCACCGTCTTGGCGTTCTTCGAGATGCTCGCCGACGCACAGAATCGGCTCTAAACCGTTTTCCCATGCTGCATTCAGCTTTTTGCTAATCAATTCGTTGGCTTCGCCCATAATATCACGGCGCTCGGAATGGCCGACAATCACATAATGACAACCGGCATCGCGCAACATCACCGGACAAATAGAGCCGGTAAATGCACCTTTCGGCTCATGATAAACACTCTGCGCGCCTAACTGGACGCCTTTTTGACGAAGCGGCTCGGCCAGCGGGTGCAGCAGGGTAAACGGCGGCATCAGCGCCACCTCGATGTGATCCGGAGCCGGATTTTCGGCAAGTTCGGCAACAAATTGCTGCGCTTCTTCAAGAATCCCGTTCATTTTCCAGTTGCCGGCAATCAGATGGCGCCTGGGGCTGGTGTAGTTTCCGCTCTGGCTCACGATGTTTCCTCCTGCAAAACAAACCTGAAAACGCACTCAACGGCGTCAGGGGGACGGGATTGTAGAAAAACACACGCACAAAGCAAGAAAAAGGTTGATTTCTTATTTGTTGATGCCGCCCGCTACTGCAAACGCAGATGCGATAAGACTTGTTGGTATTCAGTCTCGATTCGCCGCAGTCAGAAATTCTTCGATTCAAAGTCCGCGCTGAATTTACACAACTGGTACGCTAGCTTATTTTACCTAGCCCTCCTACTGCACGGTATAATCAAATCCGCCAAGAGGATTCTTCGTCACAGCGATATTCGCCACCGGCACTGGCGATGCATTACCGCCTGAAAACCTAGGTGCAGCAAGAACCCGCGAAAAAGATTTAACCGCTGTTCCCGCCTTAATCTGCACCGTCGCCGTTTCCGGTCGCGCTGATCCGCTATAATAATTGACCCCGACAGCATAGTTTCCCGGTTGAATTGTATTGCATGCAATAAAATAGTGTTCGGGTCCAAAACCCCATGTGTTGTCCACATCCAGAAAGCCATTCACGCCCTGTCGCCGTGCATAAAAAACATGTGCGCCGCTAGGCTCGAACACATGCAAATCCACATCTGTTGCATGCGTCCAAGTTAGGGTAACGGTAACTGCGCCGCTAGCCAACGTCGCCTGTGGATATTGCAGACTCTGTAACATCGCCGACATATTGGACAAAATCATTGGCTGGGTAGAAAAACCGCGCATATAGTGCTTTGTAAAACTATGACCCATCACATCCTGACTGGTGCCGTCTCCGGCATTCGTCACATTGGCGGGTAACGGCGGCACAATACCCGGCACACCGAGAGCTGCGGCGGCTGTAATCGCACCAATCACCAAATCCTCCGAGGCCGTCACATACGGGCCGCCACTGGCCACAAAACTTGCCGGTGAGGCCACCTGCACATTGCCAACATTCGCGGCAAACTGACCACTCAAAGCACTATACGCAGCATTGGCATAGAAATTCCCTTGCGAGTGCGACACAATCAACACTCGCTTGCCTTCCTGCAATGCTGGTCGATAAATAGTATTCAGATGGCTCTGCAAATCGGCATCGTTCGCATAGACTCGCGTTGTCGCCTGCGCCGCGATATTCTTCATCGCTTGCTGAAACCACGTCGGAGCAATGTCGATACTTGCCAGCAACCGCCAGAAATAGCTGGTGGAATCCCCCCTTTTCTGAATATACACCTCTAATAGCTGCCTTAGGCCGGAAAGAGAGCCGGGGCCAGTCGCCCCGCCATTGTCGGCATAGGCCAGCTTAAATGGCGCAAGTTCGGCGCGAAGGGTAGAAGATGCAGGCAGTGAATTCTTGAATGTATTTTGAAGTTTCAACATTGATACCTTGGCTCCATATGGAGTGTTAAACATCCCATTCCCATAAACAACCAGCGTCTTACCTTGACATATCGTGACAGCATATGCCGAATTTCCGATGGCAAGAAAACTGGCAAGGAAAATAAATCCAATAATTTTTTTCATATAGCCCCCTTAGTTCGGCATCGCATTGGGGTTGAATTTGCAACCCTGGATCCCCTTCGCCAACGAAGAAAACCCTCTTCCGCTCAAGTTCCGATTCGCCTGTATATACGCACGAGATCGCAGCGCCGTATTCATGATAACTGCATCAAGTAGTTCCGAGTACCGGATAGCTTCTCCTGTGTCTGGATTCGGATAGATATACCACAGACAATCAATCGCTTTCCCCATTTGCACGGCGGCGTCGTAAACCAATTGTTTGTCATTCGATAGCAGCAACATATTCTGATTATCCTGCGCCATTTGCCTTAGCGCCGCCCGCGTCTTCTGCGAATTGGGGAATGTGATCGCAATCCAACGCTGCACGTCGTCGCGCACCCCGTCGCCGTCCGAATCGATGCCTGCCAGTGTCAGTTTTCCCGCCGGGCCGGGATCGGGCGGCAGACTGTCAAGCACATCATCTACCGCCCGCGCCGAAGCGCCAAAAGAAAATAACACCATGAGAAATATCGCGCACATTATTCCCCGCCTCAATTCGGCATCGCATCAGGATTGAACTTGCAACCCTGTTTCTCATTTCCAATCCCCAAACTAGCTATCCCTCTTCCGCTTAAATTTCGACTCGCCTGCATATATGCACGAGATCGCAGCGCCGTATTCATGACCATACTTTCCAACAAGCTTCCAGTATCGTAGGAATTGATCGGATCAATATATTCTATACATTCAGTTGACATCCCCATCCGAATAAAGGCATCGTAAACTCGTTGTTTATCGTTCGCCCATAGCAGCATATTCTGAAAATCCCCTGCCATCTGCCGCAGCGCCGCCCGCGTTTTCTGCGAATGGGGGAATGTGATCGCAATCCAACGCTGCACGTCATCGCGCACACCGTCATTATCCGAATCGATACCTGCTAATGTCAATTTGCCAGCAGCACCGGGGTCGGGGGGCAACCCGGCCAGCACGGAAGTATCATTGACCGTTACAAGCTGGGTTGCCGTCACGGCATTGCCGTTGGCATCGGTAGCTGTCCAAATCACGGTTGTTGCGCCGAGCGGGAAAGTAGCTGGCGCATTGTTGATAATCGTAACTGGCGCAAAAGCATCAATCGCCGTAGCTGTGCCAATCACAACCGCAATCGGCTGGCCGGTTGTCGAATCCACAGTAACGGCGGCGGGTACGGTAATAATCGGCGGCGTGGTATCCTGCACCACCACATTCTGCGTCGCACTGGCCGTATTCCCCGCTGCATCAGTGGCCGTCCAAACGACCTGTGTTACGCCCAGCGGGAATGTCGCAGGTGCATTATTCACGGGCACAATCGCGCCGCTGACCAAATCGCTGGCAGTAACAAGTCCGAGATTCACCGGCGTTGGCGAGACTGTCGCCTCGACGGTGATTGCCGGTTGCCCAATGGAAATAACGGGTGGGGTGGTATCTGTGATCGTCACCGTCTGCGTGGCGATTCCGATATTGCCCGCAGCATCACTGGCGCGCCATGTCACGGTATTCACACCGAGGGCGAACGCACCTGTAACGGAAGGCGTGGCGATCAATCCGACATTCACATTATCCGTCACCGAGGCAACACCAAGAATGACATTGGTCAGCGACCCTGTCGCTTCCTGCGTGATATTCAAGGGAGGGACAATAACTGGCGGTGTAATATCCACTACCGGCACTGGCGGTGCGGGCGTTGGTGTTACACCTCCAGCCGTTCCTTCATCTGCATTGTTATTGCCAGAGCTATTGGAATGACTGTTTTTGTCAGCTTTTTCATCATCGCCTTCATCTGCATGGCGTTGATCGTCGGCATGTTTGTCTTTGTTCGCATCGTCATCGGCGATGGCTGTGCTAACGCTCGGAAACAGGATGCTCGATGGCAGATCCACCGCCGAAAATGGCGATGCAAACCAACCTAAAAAAACACTTATCCAGATGATGCGCTTGAACATGGTTCCCTCCTTGCCCGGCGACTTCAGGCGACACTATACCCCCCCCCCATCGGGTCAATGTCAAGATGGGAAATCAGAAAAGGCTTGATTTAGTTCATTCGCTCACAGGCAATGCATGTGTCGCCAGTCAATTCTGTTATCCTCGCCCACATGTTTAAAAACGCGTCTGCCTCGCGCATAAAAAAATCCCTCGGTCAGCATTTTTTAATCGACCGCAACGCTATTTCCCGCATCGCCGCAGCGATTCCGCAAGGCGCGCAGGTATTGGAAATCGGCCCCGGTCGCGGCGCAATTACCAACGCCCTGCTCGAACGCGCGGCAAGCCTGCTGCTGATTGAAAAAGACGATGTGCTGGTTGCCGAATGGCAGGAAAAAGCGCGCAATATTTCGTCGTTGAGCGTGATTCACGGCGATGCCTTGGCATTGATTGCGCAAACGGTTGCCACGCATCAGCCGCAATGGATTGCCGGCAATCTTCCCTACAATATCAGCGGCCCGTTATCGGTGGCGATGTTTGCCTGCAATCTTTCCGGCGGCATGGTGCTGATGTATCAACGCGAAGTGGGCGAGCGCATTCGCGCCGATGCGGGCAGCAAAACCTACGGCGGTTTGAGTGTACTGGCGCGGCATTTTTACGATGTTCGGCGTCTGCTCAGCTTGCCGCCGGGCGCGTTTTCACCGCCACCGAAGGTGCATTCGGCAGTGCTTTTGTTCACGCCGCACGGTCGAACCCCCGTCTGCGATTATTCAATCCTGCAAAAAACGGTGCGCCAAGGCTTTGCCCACCGGCGCAAAACCATCGCCAACAATTTTCGCGGCGTGCTGAATGCTGCCGATTGGCAAGCGTTGGACATTGATGCCGGATTGCGCCCGGAGCAGTTGGATTACCCGGTTTGGGCGCGACTGGCGAAGCATCTAGCAGGTATGACCGGATAACTCCGATCAGTTGACTGCTGAGGCAAGCGAAAAAATGGGATTAAGCAGCAACGTCGCGCCTATTTTTTCGCGCAGTCGAGGGTCTCCGTAGGACAGACAAATGCCGGGCGCATTTCTTGGTTCGTTCTTTGTGCGTGCAAAGAATGAACAAACCCTTTGTTGAAATAACTTGTTGTGCGGGAATGCTAACCGCCAAGCTCTGCGGTTGCCGTTTCTATATCCTGCTGCAAACGCTTGAGTAAATCGTTGCGCTTGGCTGCTTTCACCTCTTCCGGCGAAATATAGGGCAAAAAACGCACACGAATCACACCCGGTTTTTTAATAAATCCGCGCTTCGGCCAGCAACGTCCGGCATTGTGCGCCATCGGCAAAATACCGACCCCGGCTTTTTGCGCCAAAACGATACCACCGGGCTGATATTTACCGCTTTTGCCGGGTTCCGAACGCGTTCCTTCGGGAAAAACCACCACCCAGCGCCCTTTGTGTAAAAAGGACGTACCCTGTGCAATCACTTGCTTTATCGCCTCGCGCGGATTGCCGCGACGAATGGCAATCGTGCCCATCACCGCCAGCGCCCAACCGAAAAACGGAATGTAAAACAACTCGCGTTTTAGAATCCACACATACGGCGGCACCAAAATCGGCATGGCAATGGTCTCCGCCGCCGATTGATGCTTGGCCATCACCAGACAAGCGGTTTGCGGCATGTGTTCGCGCCCTTCCACCTCAAGGCGAATGCCGCAAACAATACGCAACGCGGCAAAAACAAACGCCGACCATGTGCGCGCCCAAAACCACGCCGCATCGAAGCCAAAAAGCCGCGTTATCACGACCAGTGTCGAAAAAACCACCGTCGCCAGCATAAACAACAGATTGAAAATCAGAGAACGGATAAAAAGCATGGCGTTAGGCTAGCAGGGCATCCACCGCAGCGGCCAGATCGGCGTAACAACGGATATCCGGCATCAGCGCCCGCGATTTCTCCAAAATCGCCGCCGCATCGCCGTAACCGCTTTGCACCAGCATCGCCGCAACACTAGCTGCATGCGCCGCCTGCACATCGCGAATCGAATCGCCGATAAAAAGCGCCTCGGCAGCATTGATTTGCAACACCTGCAAGGATTCGTCGATCATCCCCGGCAGCGGTTTGCGGCAAGCACAGCCGTCGTCCGGCCCATGCGGACAATAGGCCACATGCGCGATTTCACCGCCTTTTTCCTCAATCGCCAACATCATCTTGGCGTGAATGGATTGAAAAACCTGCTGATCCAGCATACCGCGCCCCAACGCCGACTGATTGCTGCAAATTGCCACCTGAATGCCCGCACCACTAAGCCGCGCAATCGCCTGCAAACTGCCGGGAATCGGCAACCACTGCTCCGGCGCAAGAATATAGTCCGGCGAATCGAAATTAATCACCCCATCGCGATCAAGAAGCACTGCCTTTGGTAAAATCATCGCTAAACGGTACGTTTAGACAGGCGTAAAAGAAAGCACAGGCTGCATGCAGCCCGTAAATCGGACCAAGCCCAATCGGAATGCACCGCCTATAGCTTCCCGCAATCGCAGAATTGCTTTATATTGCCGCGTTCTGAATCTTTGCTAGGAGAGATGAACATGACACCGAACTTTGCCGACCGCGACGGGCTGATCTGGTTTGATGGTAAAATGGTAGCGTGGCGCGATGCACAGGTGCATGTGCTGACGCACACGCTGCATTACGGCATGGGTGTGTTCGAAGGCGTGCGCGCCTACGACGCCGATGGCGGCACAGCTATTTTTCGCTTGCAAGCACACACAGACCGCTTGTTCCGTTCGGCGCATATTATGAATATGCAGATGCCTTTTTCTAAAGAAGTACTGAACGAAGCGCAACGCGCCGTAGTGCGTGAAAACGGTTTAAGTTCGGCGTATATCCGGCCAATGGCATTTTACGGTTCCGAAGGCATGGGCCTGCGTGCCGATAATCTGCAAACACATTTGGTTGTCGCCGCTTGGCAATGGGGTGCATACCTTGGCGACGACGGTATCAACAATGGCATCCGCATCCGTACCTCGTCATACACGCGACATCATGTGAATATCGCTATGTGCAAGGCCAAAGCCAACGGGCAATACATCAATTCGATGCTCGGCCTATCCGAAGCATTGCGCGACGGTTACGACGAAGCCTTGTTTCTCGATGTCGATGGTTTTGTTGCCGAAGGCTCGGGAGAGAATATTTTTCTGGTCTACGACAAGGTGATTTACACACCGGATTTGACCAGCGCGCTGGACGGCATCACCCGCGCCACGGTGATGCAATTGGCCGAAGAAGCGGGTTATAAAGTGGTGGTCAAACGCATCACCCGTGATGAAGTTTATGTTGCCGACGAAGCCTTTTTCACCGGCACGGCAGCCGAAGTAACGCCGATTCGCGAAGTCGATGGCCGAGCCATCGGCGCGGGTACGCGCGGCCCGGTCACCGCCGAATTACAACAAAAATATTTCGATGTGGTGCATGGGCGCAGTGCCGCACATGCCGATTGGATCGCAAAAGTTTAGCGGCTCTTAGCTGTGTAAATCCTTGCTTTTGATTATCGGGCGATACTGCCGCGTCAGAATGACATCACCCACGCAAGGCCCATCAATACACTGAATAGGGCCGTATAGCCGAGCAGCGATCCCTTTTGCTTGTTGTAAAAGTGGCCAGAATCCGTCATGAGCACCTCTCTCCCCTGTAATGTGCAGCCAACGTTAAGCATGTGAGGCATGTCACAATGTGATTTACATCACATTCCGCTGATATGTACGATAAGCTGCCGCCGCGATGCATGCTGCCGGTGTTCGTAGAGATAAATGCCCTGCCAAACGCCGAGAACCATCTCTCCGTCGGCAACAGGAATACTCAAACTGGTAGCGGTTAGCGCTGTGCGCACATGCGCAGGCATATCGTCCGGACCTTCGGCAGTGTGCGAATAAATAGCATCGCCATCGGGAACGAGGCGCGACAAAAAGCGTTCCATATCCGTCTGCACATCGGGATCGGCATTTTCTTGAATCAGCAACGAGCAACTGGTATGACGGACAAACAGATGCAACATGCCGCATTTGATACCACTTTCGGCCAGCACCTGCGCGACCTCGCGCGTGACATCCAACATGCCGCGACCGCGTGGCATGATATTCAGCACGGCTTGCTGTTGTTTGGTAACAGGATGACTCATGCGCCTGCCAATTCCACCCATACCGGCGCATGATCGCTGGGCCGCTCTTGAGCGCGTTCTTGGCGGTGTACGCCTGCCGCTTCGGCATGCAGCGTCGGCGTTGCCAACACATGATCGATACGGATGCCCCAATTGCGCGGAAACGCATTGAGCCGGTAATCCCACCACGAATGCATGCCCGCTTCGGGATGCAACGCACGCACACAATCAATCAAACCGCTGTTCAGCATGGCCGAAAAATACGCGCGTTCGCGCTCCGAACACATGATTTTCCCCTGCCAGCGCAACGGATCGTGAATATCAATATCGGCAGGCGCGATATTGAAATCGCCAAGTACAATCAGTTTATCGTGTGCCTGCATTTGCTGCTGTAAAAAGGCCGAAAACGCATCCAGCCAGCGCAGTTTGTACTGATATTTCTCGCTGCCGACCTCCTGCCCGTTGGGAATATAAACATCGATGATGCGTACGCCGTTTATCGTCGCCGCCAACACCCGCCGTTGCGCATCGTCGAATTCCGGCATGCCGGCCTGCACATTGCTTGCCGTGTTTTTGCTCAGAATTGCCACACCGTTATATGTTTTCTGGCCGCAAAACACCACCTGATAACCGGCGGCTTCGATGTCGGCCTGCGGAAAACGTTCGTCCGGTACTTTGGTTTCCTGCAAGGCCAAAACATCCGGTGTATGCTCATCCAGATAACGCAACACATGCGGCAGCCGCACATTCAGCGAATTGACGTTCCAAGTGACAATATTCATGGCTTAACTCTGCTCCAGATGCACGGTGCGTGTCGGAAATGCGAAATCCAATTGCAGCGATTCGAGCAATTGCATGATTTGCATATTCACTTCCTGACGTACCTGCAAATATTCGGACCAATCGGTCGAGGCGGAGAAATAATAGAGGAAAATAGACAGCGAAGAATCCTCGAACTCGTCGAATTTAACCAACTTAAACTGCTGATCGACGCCCGCATGCTGCGTCAGTATCGCTTCGATGCCTTCAATCGCCTGCTGCATTTGCTGCGGCGTAGTGTCGTAGGTCAGGCCGATGCGCATTTTCACCCGCCGTCTGGCACGCGCATCGATATTATCAATCACCATATTGGCCAGCATCGAATTGGGTACGTTGACCAGTGTTTGTGCAAAGGTACGGATGCGTGTCGAGCGGAAGCCGATTTCTTCGACCACACCCTCGAATTCGCTGGTTTTGACCCAATCGCCGATGGTGAACGGGCGGTCGATAAGAATCATTACCGAGCCAAACACATTGGCGATGGTATCGCGTGCGGCCATGGCCACGGCGATGCCGCCGATGCCCAGTGAAGCAATCAGACCGGAGATGGAATAACCCATATTCTGCGCCACCACCAAAATGGCGGTGATGGCGGTAAATATTTTCAGGGTTTTGGCAACAAAGGGAACCAGTTGATCGTCCAGCGTGGATTCCGTTTCTGCGGCGCGGGCGCGGAAATACGCCGCCAAGCCGTCAATCAAACGCCACAAAAACCATGCGCCGATAATCAGTGTTAATACCCGCCCGATTTGGTCAATCAGCGGCATAATCGGGAAAATATCCGCAGGTGGATTGAGTACATGCAGGGTGGCCAGAATACCGAGAGTATAGAGCAGCCAACCGGCGGGTTTTTCGGCGACTTCGAGCAGTAAATTATCGAGTTGGGTTTCGGTGCGTGCGGCAAGCTTTTGCGCAAAACGGTGAAAAAGGCCGATCAACCAGCGCCGACAAACGATGGTGATAAACAGAATCAGCATTGCCGCTATCCAGCGCGAAGCCGGAATATCGAGCAGTGTCCACGCTTGTAAATATTGCCACCATGTCAGCATCGGGTTTCCTCCTGCGCGGCGTCGGAAGTGCCGTGTTCGTCACATTGGCACGTATTGTGGCGCAGTTCGGAAAATTCGTACAGGCCGGTGTCGTGGCCGTCGTCGAAACTGATGCGCAATGCATAATTACCGACCGGATCAATACTGCTGATGCGCACGTTTTCTTTGCCGCAAATGACTTTGGCCTGTTCCGGCGTATGCCCGCGACAATCGGCGCACGGGCATTGCACACGCAGATGTTCATGACTGTAGCGACTGCGGTGGCCGTCGGACCAATTGATTTCCAAATATCCATCGGCTTGATAATTACGGATGGCTGTGGGCAAGGTTTGTGGCATACTCTCTCCGTGGCTCGGCATTTGTGCCGATTGCAAGGAGGATGAAATGAGCGACCCGGCATTGCAAGGATTGGTTCAGGACAACGAAGCGATGTGCGCTTTGGTCGGGCGTCGGGTGCGTTATTTAAACGAGGCATACGAAATCACCGATGTGATTTTCAGCGAGGATATGATGATTCTATCCGCCGATTCGAATACCGAAATGCAGGAAGACAGCTACGGACGGGCGCACCGGCGTGTGCCGAAGGTACAAAATTTACGTTTTCGCGATGCCACAGGCTTGCCGACGCAGGTGTGGGAAGATGTTTCTTTTCTCGATGGACCGATTGTTTAAGCCGCAAACACTGCAATCACGACGATATTTAACCACCAATAGCTTTTTCTGGCACAGGTTTAGACCTTATAGGAACGGACCGCAAGGAACGGGCGGTATCCTCGAAGGTCGCATAGGCATCTTGGGTATCTTTTTTCGGCGTGTTGCGGCTTAACCAGCGCACCAGATCGCGCCACATGCGATTGATTTCGCCCCGGCTTGGCATCGTGCCGGCGCGCGGCAATTCCATGGTAATCACCGGAATACGATGCTGAACCCCGGCACAATTGCCCAGCGAACCGGGATAGGTTCCCAGCAATTTCAGGTGTAAATAACCCATGCGGTGCGGTGCTTCGGGCGGACCGTCGAAATCCAGCACCCCGTAGGGCGCATGCACGGAAATAATCACATCGGGGCGGAAATTGCGGATTTCCTCGTACAACCAGCGCGATTCCGGTTCGCTGAGCGCGGCTTTTCCGGGGTAGCGGCGCGGATCTTTGTGCGTGCGCCGCTGCCAGTAATCGCGTGTTTGATTCAGCCAGTCGGGGGTCGGAAAATTGCGGTTCAGATCGACACCGTTGGCATTTAAGCGGGACGATTTTTTTTGCAGCAGGCCGTCGGGATTGAGCAGCGGCACAACATGCCAGTGAAACAGCCCCGAATGGTAGCGATTCAGCTTTTTTATCCATTTGAACACCACGCTGACCGAGGAGTATTCATCGCCGTGAATGCCGCCGATCATCAGCACCCGTGCTTGTGGTTGTCGCTTGCTCAGCGGCGGATATTCGCGCACAAGAATCGGCTGGCCGCGCACCGATGATGCGCCGCTGCTCTTCAATTCCGCGTTATAACAATCGCGCACGCTGACACTGCCGAGCTTGTGGCCGATTTTCTTGCATTCGAGGCGCGCCGGATCGGCGGGGGTTTGCCTGTCTGCGGGTGGCTGATTTGCAGCCGCTACGCATGTCGGCATCAGCAATGCCACGCCGAGCAGGAAGAAAGGGTATTTCAGGACAGCCATATTTCGCAGTGTGCGTGCATGAAGGCGACCGTCAATGCGGGATATGCTTTCACGGCAGCAGACTTTTCCGGTTGCCACGCCAAATCAACCATGCACGCGGTGTTTCACCTATTTCAATACGCAGGCGGAACGGCGTTTCGGCATCTTCGATACCCGCGCCGAAACGCAGATCGCCGAATTCGAGATGTTTCTCATCGCGCTCCAGCAGCACCGGAAAACGCGCGAACCAACGGTAAAAGGCAACGCCGGGAAGCGCGTCGATATTTTTGACGCTGCGCATCGCCTGCAATGTTTGCCAGCGCAATTGTTTCTCCACATGCAGCGGCGGCATATACGCCTGCACAAAGCTATCGGGGAAAAATACCGCGCTGCCCGCAAACGATGGCCGCAGATTGATGCCGGTGCGCACATAATGATCGGGAAAGCTGGCAATCAATTGCCAGTGAAAAGGGGAAAAGGGAAGCGGCAAGGCGGCGTGACTGACGGCATTCGGATAGGCATGCTGAACAACAAACATGGCGCGCTGGTGCGCCCATGCAGTTAAGCTCAAATAACTTGCCGTTAAAAACAGCGCCAAGATGGCCAATTTCCGTGCCTGCCGACGAAAAACAGCAGCGGCCAGCAGTGGCAGCAACAGGCAGGCGGTAAACAACGGGTCGATGATGAACACCAAATCGAGTGCGGCGCGCCAACCGGAAAAAGGCGCTAAAATCATCGTCCCGAATGAGGTAATCAGATCCAAAACGATATGCAACGCGATAGCCGCGCCGATCAGCCATGCCGGAATAGCGTGTTGCGTTCTACTCAGCAGCGCATAAAAAAGCCAAGTCCACAACGGCAGCATCAGCAGCGAGTGGGTGATGCCACGGTGGTATTCGAGATAAGTGGTGTCGGAAATGATTTTGAGTACAAAATCGGCATCCGGAACCATGGTTAACAACACCAGCAAGGCGATTTGAGCATTTGCCAGCGGTTTTTTCGGCAGCGCCCGCGCCAGCACCGCCCCGGAAAGGGCGTGGGTTAGCGGGTCCACGTTGGGATGTGTTGCAAAAGTTGCGGCCAGTTGCCACCCGGTGTGATAAGGCCGCCGCAAACATCGCGATTCGCGCCGGTGACGGCGCTCAGCGTGTTGTGTTGTCCGCGCAGTGTTCGATAAGCAAGCATGGCGAACGATACGGCTTCCACCGCTTGCGCCGGTATGCCGGTTTCATCGGTAGTCGCGATGCTAGCCGGTGCAAGCTGTGCCTTGATGCCTGCCAGCAGATGCCGATTGCACACACCGCCGCCGCAAACCAGCCAGCGCTGCGGTTTATCATCGAAAAACCGCACGGCATCGGCGATGCAGCGAACAGTAAACGCGGCGGCGGTCGCCATGCGGTCGGCATCGGAAAGTTGCGGCCAAGCGGTGATTGTTGCCAGCATATCAACACCGAATTCCTCGCGCCCGGTCGATTTCGGCGGTCGGCGCTGCAAAAACGGGTGTTGCATCAATGCCTCCAGCAACGCTTCGCATATTTCGCCAGAAGCTGCCAGCTCGCCATCGGCATCGTAGCCGTTGCGCCCGTCGCTGAGTTCCAGCATCAATGCATCCATCAACATATTGCCCGGTCCGCAATCGAAGCCCGTCGTTTCGCCGTCTTTGCCCAGCCAGGTGATGTTGGCGATGCCGCCGATGTTCAGCACGGCGGTGTTTTGCGTTGCCGATGCGAATAATTGACGATGCGCAAACGGAACCAGCGGCGCACCTTCGCCGCCCGCCGCCATATCGCGGCTGCGAAAATCGGAAACAACGGTGATGCCGGTTTTTTCAGCAAGAACGGCGGCGTTGCCGATTTGCAACGTGAATGGATGGCGGGCAGCGGGCCTGTGCCGGATCGTCTGCCCGTGACAAGCGATGGCCGCGATACTTGATGCTTGCAAACCGGCATCGGCAATAGATTTCAGCACCGCATCGGCAAATGCCTGCCCCAGCAGCACGTCCAATTCGCCCATGGTATCGATTTCATTGATGCCGGGTGCTGCCAAACGCAACAGCGGCTCGTGCAATTCGGCAGGCAGCGGATATTCGCAGAAATGCACGATTTCCGGCTTCTCATTCATGCGTACAATGGCAACATCAATACCGTCGCACGATGTGCCGGACATAATGCCGATGAATAGCGGGTGTTTATTCATATGTGACTCATTTTTGCGTATAACGTCAAAATCAGCGGCGAGTTTACGAATCCGCAGGTTTTTTTTGTTGGGTTTTTTCCTGCTTCTTTCTCTCAGCTAATTGAACAAGCCCTGACATGCGCTGTTGTCGTTCGTATCGCTGTACATACCAATCTGTGAGGAGCGTTTCTATAAGCCAGATCAATAAACCCGCCTCTTCCGGGTCAACATCTATGATTAAGTTCACATCCTTTTCCATATGGGCGCCTATGTTTCCAACATGGCGAACTGAATTAATGGCATCCCATGTTATAGGATCAATCTTCTCTTGAAGCTCATTAATCTCGTCCACTAATCGGCCCTTTTTTATCCCCCAAAAGTCACGGATAATGCCTTGTAAACACCTTCTGCTTAGAGTGGCTGAAGCTTTAGGGCTTTTGTTTTGGATAAGACAAGCTTCTTCATAGTCGTTTCTTAATTGTTGAGGTATATAATCAGGAAATGGTTTGGCTGCAGATTCTGGTAATAGATTCCAATGATGCACTTTTTCTATTTCGGTTTCGAAATGCGGATCAATCTTGATAATTGTCAAAGAGATTGTTCTCTTGCGACATTCAGGATTTGGGCAAACAGTTATTTGCGTTGACGCTTTATACTTACCGTATTCTTCGGAAATATAATTTTTGCCGCTTATAATCCGAACGTCGTCTTTGCCGACAGTACAGGGGCGATTGCAATACGGGCATGTCCATTTACTTGCCATAGCTACCTCTTAAAACCCAATTTGGTAATACGTCCATGTATTACCTTCCTATATACGCCCTAATCGTCCTTGCGATTGGATATTACAGACCAAACAAGGAAAAATCGCGTTGCTTCATGTTGCGACTGTAGGGCAGGCGATGAACAATGCAAATCCCTTGTGTGCTAAGAGCAGGCTTTAAGGGGAACAGTGCATGATTTGACAGTGGTGGTTAAAGTAATCATTATGATTAATATAATCATATTCACAGAGGTTGAATCATGCAATCTATCGCCGCAAAAGAAGCCAAGACACATTTCGGAGAGCTCATGGATACTGTGCAGCGTGAGCCTGTAAGCATTAAAAAATACGGGCGGCCTGTTGCTGTGGTGATGTCGGCGGAAGAATACAAGCAATTCAAATTGGAGCAATTAAGGGTGCGGCTTGCCATTGGTGAAATCCAATTGGATAGAGGCAAGGCGCTGGACGGGCGCACATTTTTTCAGGAGTTAAACCAAGAAAACGTCTGATGGCGCACTATCTTCTTTCCGAGGCGGCTCAGCAGGATATTCTCAGTATCCGCGATTACACCACGCACACATGGGGCAAGACACAAGCCAATAAATATTTACGCCAATTGGAACAGCGGCTTGAATGGTTGCTTCATCACCCCGCATCGGGCAAAAAAAGAAATGAAATCAAAGCAGGTTATCTCAGTTTCCCCGAAGGTCGGCACATTATTTTTTACCGAACGGCAGAGCATGGCATTGAAGTCATCGGCGTGATTCATCAAAGCGAAGATATAGACACACATTTTAGTAGCTAAGTTTAATCCACCCAACGTCGCGCATTGCGGAACATGCGCAGCCACGGGCCGTCTTCGCTCCAGCCTTGTTCGTTAGAAGCCTCGGGATGCCAAGAATGCTGCACGCTGCGAAACAGGCGTTCGGGATGTGGCATCATGATGGTGAAACGGCCATCTTCGGTGGTGAAACCGCTTAAACCGTCCGGCGAGCCGTTCGGGTTGTGCGGGTATGTTGTCGCTGCTTGTCCGTCTGCGCCGAGATAGCGCAATGCGGCATGCGCGGCATGTTGTTGCTCCGGTGAATCGAATGCAGCGCGGCCCTCGCCGTGTGCGACGACCAGCGGCAATGTCGAACCATGCATGCCGGACAAAAATAGCGACGGCGAATCGAGTATCTCGACCTGCAACAATCGCGCCTCGAATTGTTCGGATCGGTTGCGCACAAACTGCGGCCAATCCTCAGCGCCGGGAATTAACGATTTTAATGCACTCATCATCTGACAGCCGTTGCACACGCCAAGCGCAAAGCTGTCGGAACGATCGAAAAATGCGGCAAATTCGTCGCGCGCCCGGTCGTGGTAAAGAATCGAATTGGCCCAGCCGCGCCCCGCACCAAGCACATCACCGAACGAGAAACCGCCGCAAGCGGCCAAGCCCTGAAATTCATGCATGCGCCTGCGTCCGGCAATGATGTCCGACATGTGCACATCCACGCAAGCGAACCCGGCGCGATCAAAAGCGGCGGCCATTTCCACCTGCCCGTTGACACCCTGCTCCCTGAGAATGGCCATTTTCGGACGCGCTTTGCCGATATACGGCGCGCAAATATCCTCGTTCGCATCGAAGCTCAAATCGGCAGAAAGGCCCGCATCATCAAGGTTCGCAATCGCATCGAATGCCTCGCGCGCGCAATCCGGATTGTCGCGCAAAGCTTGCATGCGGTAGCTGGTTTCGGCCCATTGCTGATGCAGTTCTTGAACCGGCGCATCAATCAGCCCACCGCCATGCCCGTGCATGTACACAATACCATCCTTGCGCGGATGACCGATAACATGCGCGATATGCGCCAAACCCGCATCGGCCAGATGCGACAATACCGTTGCCCGCTGACTGCGCCGCACTTGAATCACCGCCCCCAATTCCTCGGCAAATAAAATTCCGGCATCGTCATGGCCCAGCGCATCCAGATGCACGGTCAGACCGCAACGCGCGGCAAAGGCCATTTCGCACAAAGTGACAAACAGGCCGCCGTCGGAGCGGTCGTGGTAGGCAAGAATCAGGTTTTCACGGCTCAAACGGCGGATACCGGCAAAAAACGCCTTCAACAAATCCGCATCATCGACATCCGGCGGTGTTTCTCCGGTCGCGTTGAACACCTGTGTTAGCGCCGAACCGCCAAGGCGATGCTTGCCGTTGCCCAAGTCGAGCAGAATCAAATCGCTATCGCCTGCATCCATGCGCAGTTCGGGCGTTAGCGTGCGCCGCACATCGCTTACCGGCGCAAACGCCGAAATATTCAGCGACACCGGTGAAATCATTTCGCGTGTTTCGCTGTGGCTGCCAGCCAGCGGCCAGACACTTTTCATCGACAAGGAATCCTTGCCGACCGGAATCGAAATCCCCAAAGCCGGACAAAGCTCTAAACCAACGGCCTGTACGCTGTCGAATAATCGCGCATCTTCGCCTTGATGCCCGCACGCCGCCATCCAGTTGGCCGAAAGCTTTATATCGCCGATTTTTTCGATGTCGGCTGCGGCGATATTGCTTAGTGCCTCGCCAATGGCCATGCGCGCCGCCGCCGGGGCATCGAGTATGGCAATCGGACTGCGTTCGCCCATGGCCATGGCTTCACCGCAATAACCCGTGTAATTGCTCAGCGTTACCGCGCAATCGGCGACCGGAACCTGCCACGGGCCGACCATCTGATCGCGCGCCACTAGGCCAGTTACCGAACGGTCGCCAATAGTAATCAGGAATTCCTTGCTGGCCACGGCAGGCAGCCGCAACACCCGCCGCGCCGCTTCGCCAATATCGATATGGCCGACATCCAGCGGGTTTGTCCGCGCGGGATGCCGCTTTACATCGCGTTGCATTTTCGGTGGTTTTCCGAGCAGCATATCCAGTGGCAAATCCGCCACCTTGTTGCTGAATTCGGGATCGTTGACCAGCAAACGCCGCTCAAGGGTGGTTTCGCCGAGTACCGCGAACAAACAGCGTTCGCGCTCGCAAATTTCGCGGAAATGGTGCAGTTCGGCTTTGCTAATCGCCAGCACATAACGCTCTTGCGCTTCGTTGCACCAAATCTGCATCGGACTCATGCCCGGCTCCATATTGTGCACGGCGCGCAAATCAATCCAGCCGCCGCGCCCGGCATCGTCAATCAATTCCGGCACGGCATTGGATAAGCCGCCCGCACCAATGTCGTGAATAAACAGAATCGGATTGGCATCGCCCATTTGCCAGCAGCGGTCCAGCACCTCTTGGCAACGGCGCTCCATTTCCGGATTGCCACGCTGCACCGAATCGAAATCCAGCGCCTCGACATTGCTGCCCGCATCCATGCTCGAAGCCGCGCCGCCGCCAAGACCAATGAGCATCGCCGGACCGCCGAGTTGAATAATCAGCGCTCCTTCCGGGACCTCGGATTTGTGAATATGGCGGGCGTCGATATTACCGACACCACCGGCAATCATGATCGGTTTGTGGTAACCGTACAGCGTGCATTCTTCATCTGTTCCGACCTGTTGTTCGTAGCTGCGGAAATAGCCGCACAGATTCGGACGGCCAAATTCGTTGTTAAACGCTGCCGCGCCAATCGGCCCTTCGAGCATAATATCCAGCGCCGAGGCAATGCGCCCGGGCTTGCCGAAATCTTTTTCCCACGGCTGCTCAAAACCGGGAATACGCAAATTGGATACCGCAAAACCGCATAATCCCGCTTTCGGTTTGCTGCCGATACCGGTTGCGCCTTCGTCGCGGATTTCGCCGCCGGAACCGGTCGCCGCACCGGCAAACGGCGAAATAGCGGTTGGATGGTTATGCGTTTCCACCTTCATCAGGATATGCATCCGATCGTCGTGCGCGGCATAATTTCCGTCTGCATCGGGATAGAATCGCGGTGTGCTTTTTTCGCCGCCAGCACCCTCAATCACCGACGAATTATCGCTGTAGGCAATCAATGTGCCGTCGGGATTGCTTTGATGCGTGTGGCGAATCATGGCAAACAGGCTTTGCGCCTGCGCTTCGCCGTCGATCAGCCAATCGGCATTGAATATTTTATGTCGGCAATGCTCGGAATTGGCCTGCGCGAACATCATCAATTCGGCATCCGTCGGATTGCGTTGCATGGCGATGAAATGTTCGAGCAGATAATCGATTTCATCGTCGGCCAGCGCCAAACCGAGCGTTTGATTGGCGTTTACCAGTGCATCACGCCCGCCGTCCAACACGTCCACACACACCAACGGTGCAGATGCTTGATGCGAAAAAAGTTGTGCCAAATTTGCTGTATCTGCCAATACCGATTCGGTCATCCGATCATGGATGCAGGCGGCAATGACAGCCCGATCAGCAGCTTTTGACCCCGCGATTTGATACACGATACCGCGCTCCAGCCGTTGCAAACGATCAAGGCCGCAATGCGCGGCAATATCGCTGGCCTTGGACGACCATGGGCTAATCGTACCGATGCGCGGGGTGACGATGAATAAATCATCCGCAGCTTCGGCGGCAAAAACATCGGCATCGTGACCGAGAATCGCGGCCAGCCGTTGGCTGTCCGATTCGGACCAAGTATCATCAACCTCGGCGATATGCACAAAAAATGCTTCAATACCGACATCGCGCACGCCATAAACCGCCAGCGCATCGAGAAGTTTACGGCGGCGAAAATCGGACAATGCAGCTTGGCCTTGCAGGGTGATAATGCGGGAGATTGCGACGTTATCAGACATGCGCTTCATGCTAGCAGCCTGCCGGGCTTAGACAATTTATTGTGTGCAGACTGTGTGCAGATTCTTTTGCGCGAACCGCTGCCTGCGGATTCAAACAAGGTTGCGGCGGCTGAATACAAACGCAGAAACCGCCAGCAACAGAGCGATTTCCAGCGAACCGTACATCAGCACGCCCATCATGCGTTCGCTGCCGAACGAAGCAATATCACCAGCACCGTTGCGCAGATTAACCGCTTCCAGATTGGGCAGCAAATAATACACGCCCTCGCCCAAGCCGCGCATCAGCGGCTGATCGGCTTGCGCGGAAAATTGGTGAATGGTGGTCGTGAAACGCCCGGCAATATCGGCGGTGAAGGTCAATAAAATGCCGAGAAACAGGCTCGATGCATGCGCAAATACCAGCCCGATGGCTAAAACCATGCAAATTTCGATCAGCGTTGCCGCCAGTGCCTGCATCACCGATGTCCAATACACATCGCCGAAAAACGCCACCAACAGACAGAGCAACACCCACATCAACACCACCAAACCGCCAAGCACCGCCGCCAAACCGATGAATTTTCCGACAATATACCAGCCGCGCGACGGCAAGCGGGTGAGCAGCACATACAGGGTGCGTTCGGCATGTTCCTGTTGCAGCGATTGCACGGCAAACACAATGGCCATCAGGTTGGCAATCAAAGAAATCGCCCCCATGCCCAGATCGAGCAGCAGCAATTCGGTGCGTCCCATGGTCACTGTGGCGATAGCCAGTGCCGCTAGCAGCAGCAACACAACAAAAACAAATACCCCGTAGAGCATGCGATTGCGCAAGGCATCGAGAAAGCTCATGCGGGCGATTTCTAACATGCCCTTCATGTTTCCCCCTCGCCGTTCAGCAAAGCGACAAAGGCATCTTCCAAGGTTCGCCGTTGCTGTTCGACGGCCAGCAGGCGGCAATGTTTCATGCCTATAATGCGGGTAATCAAGGCATCGCGCTGGTTTTCGCTTTCCAGCAGAAAGCGGAAGCGGCCTTGCCCCATATTCTCCGGTTGCAGATCGGCAAGAAACGTAACATCGCCCTCAATCATCACCACCCAGCCGCTCCCACCAATCAAATCGCCCAACTCGCCCTGATGCACAATGCGGCCACTATCAAGCACCAGCACCGCATCGCATATTGCCTCTGCATCGCTTAAAATATGCGAAGAAAACAGCAGCGTTGCACCCTGTGCATGAATATCGCGCAGCACTTGCTTGACCTGCTCGCGGCCCATCGGATCGAGCCCGGAAAGTGGTTCGTCGAGCAAAATGAATTCCGGTTCGTGCAACAATGCCTGTGCTAAGCCGACGCGCTGAACCTGCCCCTTGGAGCAGGTATGCAGCGGCTGATGCAATACCGCTGCAAATGCCAAACGTTCGGCCCATTCGCCGATTTTCCCTGTAAGATGCTGTTGCGCCATGCCGGACAAGCGCCCCAAACCGCGCAGCAACTCAAAAGGGGTCAGATTGCGGTAAAAATACGGTTGCTCCGGCATGAAGCCGAAGCGTTTTGACGGCAAGCCGCCATGCACTTCGGATTTATCAAAAAACACCTGCCCGCTATCGCAACGGCACAGGCCGCAGAGGATGCGGAAGGTGCTGGTTTTTCCCGCGCCGTTGGCTCCCAAATAGGCGGTTGCCGAACCGCGTTCAACCGAAAAACTGACCTGATCCAACACCTGTTTTCGGCCCTGAATCACATGCCCGGTCGGCACACTCAGGCATACATCGCGCACTTCAAGCAGGACGCTCATGGCGTCACCTGTTGCTTTGTTTTTTGGCGAAGCAATTGCGCGCGTTTCGGCGGTACAAACACTTTAAAACGCTTGCCGCTGATGCTGCTGACAATGCTGCCGTCTTTTTTCACGACAATTCGCCCGCCATCCGGCAGGTGCGCCGGGATTGTCACGCCTGCCTGCTGCAATTGCCGCAGATCGCGGGCATCAAAAAAGCGTGTCGGCAAAGCGGCAAGCTGCGCGTCGATGCGGCGCAACACCTTTTCGCTTGCGATGCGTTTGCTTAATTGCAAAA
>JAJRWP010000047.1 GCA_021545645.1 Zetaproteobacteria bacterium
ACCCAATTGGAGCGCATGCAACGCATCGGCATGGTATTTCAGAATTCGGCGCTGTTCGATTCGCTGCCGGTGTGGAAAAATGTCGCGTTTGCCTTGTTGCAGCGTGGAACATCGAAAAAACAGGCAAGACAACAAGCCAGCGAAATGCTTGATTTGGTCGGCATGCCCGGCATTGAGGATATGATGCCCGCCGATCTGTCCGGCGGCATGGTCAAACGTGTCGGACTGGCGCGCGCCATCTGTCACAAACCGGAAATGGTATTTTATGATGAACCGCTTTCCGGTTTGGATCCGGTGATGTCCGATGCCATCACCCAATTGATGCGCCGTCTGCACGAAGAATTTCGCGTCACCTCCATCACCATTGCCCACAATATGCGGCTGGCGCGCGATTTCGGCGACCGCATCGCCATGCTTCTCGATGGTAAAATTTATCGGATTTTAGCGCCCGATGAGCTAGACTCCTGTCAGGATCCGGTGGTGCGCCAATTTGTCGATGGTCGCGCCGAAGGGCCGATCCGCGTGCTGGAGAAATAATGTTAGCGGGAGAACTGCTATGAATGCTCAAGCCAGACTGGGTGCTTTTGTGCTTGTCGCTCTGATCGTTGCCGGTGTGCTGAGCGCTAAGATCGGGCGCATGGACTTCGGCAGCAGCAGCGGCATATTCGTCGAATCGTTATTTGACGACGTCGCCGGATTGGAAGAACAAACCGCCGTGCGTATGGCTGGTGTTCGTGTCGGCAGCATCGAATCCATCCATTTGGAAGGCAACCGCGCACTGGTACGCATGCGCCTGATTCCCAATGTTATTCTCCCCGCTTCAACCCGCGCACGACTGGTCAGCGGCGGGCTGGTCGGTGAGAAATTCCTGTCGCTCAGTGCCAATCCCGGTGACGATAAACCGCTACCACCCGGAACCCGCATCCCCTCAGTCTCCGCTGGCGGCCTCGGCGGCTTTATTGCGCAAGCAGGACGCATGGCCGAAGATATGCACAATCTAACGGCGCAAAGCGGCGCACTTATCGAGCAGCTATCGAGCATGCTGAATGAGAATCGCGATGCGCTGAGAAACACCATGCGCAATCTGGAAGATGCCAGCCGCGCCGCCAGCGATAAACTACCGCCGACACTTGATTCGCTGCATCAGACATCGGGCGACATCGCGGCAATCGTTAACAAGCGCAAAAAAGATATAGAGCGCAGCTTAAAACAATTGCCAAACACCCTTCAGGCGAGCAAAGACTTTTTCAACAGCGGCAAACAGACCTTCGACGATGCCAACCGACTGCTGATTGGCAACCGTGAAAATATCTACCGGATGATTTTCGAAATGCGCAAAGCCGCCGAAAATCTGGATGCCTTGAGCGACGATTTGCGGCGCAACCCGTGGAAACTGACCAACAAAACACGCGAAGTTCGCCCTTCGCCACGCGCCACTCAGGAAAAAATGGAAGAATTGATGCTATCGACAGGACGGATGGGCCTTGCGCCGCCACGCAGGTAGTTTTTGCCTGATTCTGCTGCTGCTTCTGCCCCTATCGGCGAGCTATGCGGAAACCTATTTCGAAGCCGCGCAACGCCTGCTCGCCAACGGACAACAAACCGAAGCGCGCCGCGCTTTAGCGCGCGAAATCACCATCCGACCACCCAATCTGGAAGCCCGCTACAATCTGGCCGTATTGCTCGAACGCATCGGCCACGATGCGCAGGCAGCCACATTGTACCGCGACAACATCCATCGTGGCCGCCATCTGCCCAGCGTTGTCAATCTGGCCGCTTATCTGCGCAAGCAAAAACAAACCGAAAAAGCCATTGCCCTGCTCATGCAAGCCACCAAAAAATACCGCGCCGAAGCCGTGCCATGGTATTTGCTGGCCGACATCGCCGTGCAGCAAAAAAAACTAGAACTGGCTGAGAAGTATTATCGAAAAGCCCTGAAAGCAGACCGTAAAAATGGCTTTGCACACCTGCGTTACGGCAAATTTCTAGCCGCCAACGGCAACATAAAACAAGCCGTGCGACATGCATCCACGGCGTTGAATTTACTGCCCCAATGCGCACCCTGCCAACGCATCGGCGGCGACATCTTTGAGCAAGCAGGACAACACAAACAGGCCTTAAAGGCGTGGCAACGCAGCATGGCCCTCGAACCCGATGCCGCATTGCGTAAAAAAATCTTGCCTGCATTGCAAGCGCATACGCGATGAGCAGCAATTCGCAGGCGCGTTTACCCTTTCACCGTTCCGAACTCGGCACACTCGGCGTCGAAATGGAATGGATTACCGTTGATACGCAAAGCGGCAAACAAATACCGGCCGCGCCCGAACTGCTGGCCAGCATCGAACCCACGCCGCGCATCAAACCGGAATTGTTCACCTCAACCATCGAAATCAACAGCGCGATTCACCGGCAAAGCACTTCTTGCATTAATGAACTAAGCGCATTGCATGCGCAGGTCAGCAGCAAGCTCGCCGACCAACAAGCCGCGCTGCTGGGCAGCGGCACACATCCGTTTTCGCGCTGGCAAGAGCAGCAGGTCAGCGACGATCCGCGTTACCACCAACTGATCGAACGCCTGTGCTGGCCGGCCCGGCGTTTCAATATTTTCGGCATTCATGTGCATATCGGCATGCCGGACGGCGACACCTGCATCGCCACCATGAACCGAATCATGCCGATTATGCCGGTTTTTCTGGCTATTTCCGCCAATTCACCGTTCTGGTGCGCGCACGATAGCGGGTTGAGTTCGGCACGGGTCAAGGTGTTCGAGGGCCTAAGTCAGGGTGGTATGCCGTTTTATTTCGAGGATTGGGCGGATTTCGAATGCTGCGCAGAGCGCCTGATGGTCACCGGCAGCATCGATTCGGTCCGCGATATTTGGTGGGAAATGCGCCCGCATCCCGATTTCGGCACACTGGAGGTGCGCATGGGCGATATGCCTGCCACGCGCGCGGATGCCTTGGCCTATATTGCTTATGTGCGTGCCGAAGTGGTCGTTGCCGCGCAAGCTAACACACCCGGCTACCGTAAAACCCACCCCTCGCTGATCCGCGAAAACCGCTGGCGCGCCTGCCGTTACGGCATGAATGCGGAAATTATCGACCCTGAAGGTGAAAAAATCGTGCCGGTACTCGATTGGCTCGGCAAACGGCTGGGTTTTTTGGCCGACAACGGGGCCGCGACCGCCGACATCACGATTGTCCGCCAGCAACTCGCCGAATGGCATCGCTCGGGCGACGGGGCAAGCCGTCAACGACGTCTGCACCGCCAATATCCGGCATGGGATGACATGCTTCAGGCCATGCTTCAGGATGGATGGCATGATGGCCTCTGATTCCCTATCCGGCATGCAAAACGAATTGCATCAACAGCTCGACAGCATCATGCCCGATGTGATTGCCCTGCGCCGTCACCTGCATCAACACCCGGAGCTTTCCGGGCAGGAGGAAAAAACCGCTGCGCATCTTGTTTCACTGCTGAATACACTGCCGGACAGCGATGCCCTCGACATCCGTACAAACATCGGTGGCCACGGTTTGTTGCTGCGCATGGATTGCGGCGCAGAGCGTTGGATCGTGCTGCGCGCCGATATGGATGCGCTACCGATTGATGACGCTAAACAGTGCGCTTATGCCTCGCAGCAAGCGCATGTGGCGCATGCCTGCGGTCACGATGCGCACAGTGCTATGCTATTTGGTGCGATTCGTATGCTGCTGACCATACGCGACACATTAAATCATAACATCGCGTTTATTTTTCAGCCCGCCGAAGAAACCACCGAAGGTGCGGCGGCGATGCTTGCCGACGGCGTGCTCGCAGGCATGAATATCGAACGCATCCACGCCCTGCATGTATACCCCTATCTTCCGGCGGGCAGTATCGGCCTGAAGGAAAGAACCATGTGCGCTGCTGCCGATATGTTCGATGTCGAAATCGAAGGACGCGGCGGCCATGCCGCCAGACCGCACGAATGCATCGATGTGATTCTCATCGCCAGCCATATCATTCAGGCGCTGCACCATATCGTTAGCCGCCGGGTCAATCCGCTGCATCCGGCAGTGCTGACGATTGGACAAATTCATGCCGGCAGCGCGGCCAATGTGATTCCCGGTTGTGCGCGTTTCTCCGGCACGGTACGCAGCCTGAATCCCGATACGCACGAAGAAATCCGCGCCCGCATGGATCGTATTATCCGCCAAACCGCCGAAACATGGGGGGCCACCGCCCACTTTCACATGCGCCAAGCTGTGCCCATGCTGGTCAACGATAGCGCCGCCATGCATGCCGTGCGCCGCAATCTCGCCGCTTACCTGCCGGATACGTCAATCATCGAACTCGAAGAAGCATCGATGGGCGGTGAAGATTTTGCCGAATTTCTGCAACAAACACCCGGCTGTCTGCTGCGTCTCGGAACCGGCGGCAGCCCGGCCACACGTTACCCGCTGCATCATCCCTGCTTCGATATTGACGAATCATCCTTACATACCGGCGTCGCCGCCCTTGTCGCCCTTGCCCTGAATCAGAGTTAAAAACTTCCGAACGCGCTTTATGCCTGCGGTGAACCGAACATAATAATGCCCATACCGAGCAGGCAAACACCGACGCCAAGCCAATCCGATGCGCTCGGCTGCACGGAATCCACCGCCCAAAGCCAAGCAATCGCCACACTCACATAAACCCCGCCATACGCCGCATACACCCGCCCTGCCGCCTGCGGGTGCAAACTCAATAACCAGACGAATATTGCCAAACTGAGTGCCGCAGGCAGTAAAAGCCAAACAGAACCACCCTGTTTGAGCCACAGATAGGGTAAATAACAGCCGATAATTTCAGCGATTGCCGTGGCTGTGAACAAAGCCAATGTTTTCAGAAATTCCATATTTTGTTGCGTCCTTCACTGCCCGTAACAATCAAATTGTCAGTCCTGTGTCGAGTATTGAACGCCGAAAGATGGCGTCAAGGCAGATAAACGCTATGGCTATCAATAAAAAGAAACCTTGAAATCGTGCATGCTCGCCCCTATACATAGCCCATGCTAAGAATTTTATTCATCTTGTTTATCCTCGTTCCGTTGTTGGAACTGTGGCTTCTGATCGAAGTCGGCAGCGGCATCGGCGGCCTGCCGACTATTGCGCTTTGCCTGCTCACCGCCGCCCTAGGCGGTTTTTTAATCCGCTGGCAGGGCATGAGCACACTGATTGATGCGCAAAAACGCATGCTGCACGGCGAAGCACCGATTGATCACGGTTTGCACGGTCTGATGATCGCCTTTTCCGGCATTTTGTTGTTCACACCGGGTTTTGTGACCGACAGCATCGGTTTTTTGCTGCTGTTTCCGCCATTCCGGCGCTTGCTGATTCAACGTCTGCTGCCCATCCAGCAAATCGGCGGCATGGGAAATACCGCGCAAGCGAATGCCGACATTATCGACGTCGAAATCATCAGCCACGATAAACACATCCCCTGAATTGCACGGATTCATCGGAATTTAATCCAATGAACTTTATCCTGAACGGATTACATGGAACAAACTTGACTCGCCTTGAGTCGCCCGTACATTGCATCCCACTATTTTTTGGAGGTATTATGAATTCAGCAACAATGACATCCACCCAACTGGCCGACGACCGCATCGGTTTTCTGGGTAAAACCTACGGCATGCTCGCCCTGTGCATCGGCGCAGGCAGTATCGGTGCATTCATGTCGATGGGTATGGCTTTTCCGTTTGAGCATCCGTTTATCATGTTGTTCATCATGATCGGCGGTATTTTCGGCGTGCAAGCCGTTCGCCATGTCAAAGGCCTGAATTTCGCTGCCCTGCTGGCCTTCGGCGGCATTACTGGCATGGCCATTTCGCCACTGATTTATATGGTCTCCGCACAATCGCCGGCACTGGTCGGGCAGGCATTTTTGACCACCGCAGTGGCCTTTGTATCGCTGACCGCCTATACCTTCATTTCCCGCCGCGATTTTTCGTTTTTGAAGGGCTTTGTCTGGGTCGGTCTGATTTCGATTATCGTGCTCGGCCTGTCCAACTACTTCTTCTTCGAATCGCCGCTGCTGGCGCTGGGCATTTCCGGCATGGGCGTGCTGCTATTTTCGGCATTCATCCTCTACGATACATCCAATATTCTGCGCGATTATCCAAATAGCGAATATATCGCCGCCGCATTAACCTTGTATCTGGACGTATTCCTGCTGTTTCAGCACGTATTATCGCTGTTCAGCATGCTTGCCGACGATTAAATTCATTTTTGACTGGCAAAAACGGCTCGGCAACCCGCTGGGCCGTTTTTTTTGCTTATTTTCAGTTAGAAACAGCGAAAGAAGCAATCAATTCACGGATGGAAGTCTCTTTCACACCCTCGGCGACAAACGCATCACCGATATCACGCAGCAGAATATAACGAATACGGCTACCGACGTTTTTCTTGTCATGGCCCATCGCATCCAGCCATGCATCGGCGGAAAATTGCGGCATTTCAAGCGGCAGACCGGCATGCTGATAAAGGGCGCGAATGCGCTCCTCCACATCCGCCGATACAAAACCCAACTGTGCTGACAAGCGGGCCGCCATCAACGTCCCCAACGCCACCGCTTCACCGTGCAGATATTCGCTGTAATGGGTCATCGATTCGATGGCATGCCCGAAGGTATGGCCCAGATTGAGCAGCGCGCGATTGCCCTGCTCGGTTTCATCCGCCATCACCACTTCCGCCTTGTGGCGACATGAGCTGTGAATCACTTCGCCGACGCTTACCGCATCCAGCGCCAATAAATCATCCATGTGCTGTTCGAGCCATACGAAAAAAGCTGCATCGCGAATCAGTCCATATTTAACCAATTCGGCAATGCCAGCGCGCAATTGGCGCGGCTCCAGCGTGTTCAGAAGCAACGGAT
>JAJRWP010000048.1 GCA_021545645.1 Zetaproteobacteria bacterium
GTTGATTGAATATGAAACCCTCGAAGGCAGCGAAATCGACGATGTGATGGCGGGTAAAAAACTGCATCGCACCGAGCGTCGCGAACCCTTTAAAAAGCCACCGGAAGATCCGTCTGCCGAAGCACCGGATGTGGATAGCCATGTGCCGCCGAAAGAGGCGGGTCAGGAAAGCTGATTAAAAAGTCTGGCCAGTTGCAAATAACTGGCCGGACTTCTGTTTCTTTCCGCCTTTTTGACTGACATGAATTAGCACGATTCGATTGCCATTTTTCGCTGGTGAGGTTAGTGTGATGTCACTGACATTCAAATAAGGTGATTCCATGTCTCAAATAACAGCGCGATTACCCGATGAAATGGTTGAAGCTATTGATCATGCGGCACGAACATTACACCGCTCGCGGGCAGATATTATCCGTAAATCGATTGAGCATTATCTGGAAGATTTCGACGATTTAAATACCGCGATTGATCGCCTGCGCGATCCTTCGGATGAGGTATTGGATTGGGATGCGGCCAAACGTGAACTTCTCGCTTAAAATCAAGTCCAGCGCATTCAAAGAACTCAAACGCATCAACAAACCGGATCGCACACGCATTATCCACGCCATTGATCAACTTACGGCAAGCCCTTGGTTGGGGAAATCTCTAAAAGGCGAACTTTCAGGCTTGCGCCGGATTAGGGCCGGGGATTATCGGGTGGTGTATGAGATTCACGATCAACAGGTACTGATTCTTGTGGTGCGGATTGCACATCGGAAGGATGTGTATCGGTAATGGGGTCAGTGAATGAATATGCAGCCTCCGAGGTTGTGTTTTGAATGGAATATGCCGCTTATGTGGCCAAGAGCGAGACCTGCAAGAAAGTCATGTTATTCCGAGTTTTGTGTATAAATGGTTAAAAGAAACTTCTGGAACAGGGTTTCTTCGTTTTGGAATGGAGCCAAATAAGCGTGTTCAGGATGGGTACAAGTTTTATTGGTTGTGTAAAGAATGTGAAGGCTGCTTCAATGAATGGGAAACTGCGTTCGCTAATCAGATGTTCCATCCAATGAACAATGGAACTGTAGAGCATGTATCCTATGATACTTGGCTATTGAAATTCTGTACATCGGTGTCGTGGCGTGTTCTTAACCTATTCTTAGAGGGAAATGTTATATCGAACTTTCCGGAAAATCTTCAGGCTTGCGCTCTGCGCACACAAGATGTCTGGAGGAATTACCTTTTGGACAACAGTCAGAATCCAAGTAAGAATGAACAGCATTTCTTGCCTTTGGACACTATTGAAAGTTTTACTCACCATAGCATGCCGACGAATATTAACCGGTATATATTGAGATCGGTAGATATAGATGCTGTTTGCGGTGGCGAATCTGCATTCGTGTACTCGAAATTAGGAAAATTCATCATCGTGGGCTTTATTGAAATGCCGTATCGAAATCAGTGGGTTGGCACAAAGGTTCATGTCAAACACGGCGTTGTTGGTCCGTCGTCTTATACCTTGCCAGTGCAATTCTGGGATTATCTCACGAGCAAGGCAGAAAAAGCCGATAATATCCGAGGGAAAATATCTGAAAAACAAAATAGGAAGATCAAGGATTCCTATGGGAAGGATATAGACAGAGTCGCAAAATCCGAATCATTTAGAGCTATGCATCAGGACGTGAAATTATTCGGGAATAAGGTATTCAAGCAAGAAAAGTGAATGAAAGGAAACATCATGGAAGAAGGTATGCTAAATACTTACGAAGGAGATGGCAGTGCAGCATAATAACACCGTGACGTTAAAACATGCTCACTGGTTTGCACCGTCCGATGCTCATGCGTGGATCATGGGCGTGCTCAATTGCACGCCCGATTCCTTTTCGGATGGTGGTAAACATGTGCATCTTGATGATGCGCTCAAATATGCGGAAAATATGTGCAAGGCAGGGGCGGCAATCATTGATGTCGGTGGTGAATCGACGCGGCCCGGTTCCGAGCCGGTATCGGAGGCGGACGAATTGGCGCGGGTGATGCCGGTGATTGAAGCACTCAAGAAAAAAAACATTGCTGTTTCCATCGATACCTGCAAGGCGGAAGTGATGCGCCAGGCTACCCGCGCGGGCGCTTGCATGGTTAATGATGTAACGGCGTTGACTGGTGATGCGCAGGCTGTGCATGTCGTCGCTGAATCCGATGTGGATGTCTGCCTGATGCATATGCGCGGCACACCGGCGAGCATGCAGCAGGATGTGCAATACGACGATGTAGTCGATGCGGTGCTAGCTTTTCTGGAGGCGCGGGTGGCTATTTGTACGGCGGCGGGCATTGGCGAGGAGCGTATTATCCTCGATCCGGGCATCGGTTTCGGCAAGCGCTTGCAGGATAATATTGATTTGATTGCTGCGATTCCCCGTTTGCGGGCGCTTGGCTTTCCGGTGTTGATGGGGGTGTCGCGCAAATCATTTCTCGGCGAATTGACCGGTTCGCAGGTGGCGGACCGTGAATGGGAAACCGCTGCGGCGGTGAGTGCTTGTGTGCTGGCTGGCGCGGATGTTTTGCGCGTGCACGATGTTGCGGCGCAGGCGCGGGTTATCAAGGTGGCTGCGGCCCTGCGTCAAGCATAATCCGGGTAAAACAACGCCGGTGAAAAAACAGCTCTGTGCTTGCCTAAAGCGGGGCGATAAACGTACTATCCACGCCAGTTATGCTGCAGAATTTGAATTTCGGATTTTCGGACATTATCGACATCGCGCTGGTCGCAGTGCTGGTGTATTTTTTGCTGCGCATGATTCGCGGTACGCGCGCGGTGCAAATGCTTATCGGTCTGGCCGTGGTCGTGGTCGTCTACGAATTGGCGCGTATTTTCGGTTTGCTAACCCTTGAATGGATATTCGGTTATTTCTTTTCCTCCTTTATTGTGATTTTGGTGGTGCTTTTTCAGCATGAGATTCGTCGGGCGCTGGTGCGGGTGGGTGTTAATCCGCTGGCTTCGGCAAGTTCGCCGACCGAAATGGTCGATGCGCTGGTCGAAGGTGCATTTGCTTTAGCGCATCGCAAATGGGGGGCGTTGCTGGTCATTGAGCGCGAAACGGGGCTGAAACATCTGTTCGATTCGGGTGTGGAAATGGATGCGCCGGTGCGCAGCGATGTGATGCAGGCGCTGTTTTGTCCGCATGCGCCGATGCACGATGGCGCGGTGATGATTCAACCGCATGTGGCAGAAGGCGGACGTATTGTGGCGGCGCGTGTGTTGTTGCCGCTGGCGCAGGCCAATGCCTTGTCCGGCGAATTCGGCACACGCCACCGGGCGGCGATTGGCGTCACGGAAGAAAGCGATGCGTTGGTTGTCGTCGTTTCCGAGGAAACAGCGCATGTGCGTATCGCCGATGCGGGAAAAATGAGCGAGCCTTTGGATGCCAGAGCCTTGCGTCATCGCTTGATTGAGAAGTTTTCGTCGGCAGGCGAAGTCGGTTCATGATGGAAGTCGGGCGGTGATGCAGATGTCGATGGAGAAAATTATTCGCTTTTTGCGCGCCAGCGGACTGCAATTGCTGGCGGTGTTGATTGCGTTGGTCTTGTGGGCGCAGGTGCACGGACAAGGAACGGTGTCGATCAGTATGGATGTGCCGTTGCAGGTGGAAGGCTTGCGCCCCGATTTGGCAATTATCAATAATTTACCGGATCATGTGCGGGTGACGATCAGCGGTTTACAGGCGCGCTTGAATACCTTGCAACCGGCCGATATTCGTGTGCCGTTGAATGTGGCGCATATGGATAAACCGATTGCGGTGAAGCAGGCGTTGGAGATTTCGGATATCCGTTTGCCTGCTGGTTTGACGGCAATCAAATTGCAGCCGGATCGCTTAGAGGTACAGCTGGATCGGGTGGTGCAACGGGCGATTACCGTCAAACCGCATGTGCAAGTGCCCAATGGCTGGCAGGCTGTGAATGTTTCCGTGCGGCCAGCAGAAGTGATGTTGGCCGGGCCAGAAGTATGGATGGGGTCGTTGTCCGAGGTGGAAACAACACCGGTCCATCCAGAGGCAAAAGCCGGTCCGTTCAAATTTTCGGTCAATGTCGAAAGTCCGTCGGGCAAATCAATTCGTGTGGTCAATGCGCAAAAGAAATTTGTACTTAGCGGCATGCTTCGGCGCGCGCCAGAAGATAAGGGCGGCAAGGCAGGCAAGGTGAAAGGGGAGTAAGGATTATGCGGCGTTATTTCGGTACGGACGGTGTGCGCGGAACGGTGAATGAAGAACCGATGACCGCCGAATTTGCTTTGCGTTTGGGGCGCGCGGCGGGATTTGTATTGACCCGGCATCTTGATCATCAGCCGCAAGTTTTGATAGGCAAGGACACGCGCTTATCCGGTTATACGATTGAATCGGGCTTGTGCGCAGGACTCACTTCGCAAGGTATGAATGTGATGCTGGTCGGTCCGGTTCCGACGCCTGCGGTGGCCTATTTAACGCGCAGCCTGCGCGCCGATGCCGGGGTGGTGCTTTCGGCTTCGCATAATCCGGCTGGCGATAACGGCATTAAATTCTTCGGTGCCGACGGTTATAAATTGCCCGATGATGTGGAGTTGGAGATTGAGGCCACGCTGGATAATCTGCCGCCATTGCCCAAAGCATCGGAAATTGGCAAGGCATTTCGTATCGACGATGCGCGCGGGCGCTATGTCGAATTTTGTAAATCGTCGCTGCCGCGCGGCTTTCGCCTTGATGGCCTGAAAATCGTTGTCGATTGCGCCAATGGCGCGGCCTACGATGTGGCTCCGCGTTTGTTTCACGAGCTCGGTTGCGATGTGGTGGTGATGAATGCCGAACCGGACGGACGCAATATTAATCTCGGTTGCGGCTCCACCTATCCCGAATATATGTGCAAGCGGGTGGTGGAATGCGGTGCGGATGCCGGTTTTGCGCTGGATGGCGATGCCGATCGATTGATTGCCTGTGATGCTTCCGGGCGTATTGTCGATGGCGATTGTGTGATTGCCGCACTGGCCGAACACCTCTTGCACGAACAGCAACTCAAGGGCAGTTGTGTGGTCACGACGGTGATGAGCAATATGGGTTTGGAGCGCTATCTGAACGGGCTTGGCGTGGATATGTTACGCGCGCAGGTGGGCGATCGTTATGTGCTGGAGATGATGCGCGAACATGGCTGCAATCTGGGCGGCGAGCAGTCCGGGCATGTGATTATGCTCGATTGCAATACCACCGGCGACGGACTACTGACTGCGGTGCAATTGCTGGCGGCGATGCAGGATCGTGGTAAATCGCTGGCCGATCTGGTCCGGGGTGTCGAGTTGTTCCCACAAAAATTATGGAATATTACCCTGCCGAGACGCATGGATGTGATGTCCGACGATCAGGTGCGCGATGCGATTAGCAAAGCTGAAGCGAGTTTGGCGGGTAAAGGGCGGTTGAATGTGCGTGCTTCTGGCACTGAACCAAAATTGCGTGTGATGGTGGAAGCCGAGGATGAAGGGCAGATGCTCGAACTGGGTGAATCGCTGGCTGAAATCATCCGTAAAGCCGTCGCGGAGGCATAATATGGCTTATTTCGATGTGTTTAACGGCGATGCGGACGGCTTGTGTGCGTTGCATCAATTGCGCCTTGCCGAGCCTTGCGAAAGCGAGCTGGTGACCGGCGTCAAACGCGATATTGCGTTATTAAAGCGGGTCGAAGCCGGGGCGGGCGATGCGCTGACGGTGCTGGATATTTCACTGGATAAAAATCGCGATGCGCTGGTTCGCCTGCTTGATGCGGGTGCGCAGGTGACATATTTCGATCATCATTTTGCCGGAGACATACCTGAAAGCACCAATCTGCACGCACATATCGATACCTCGCCGGATATTTGCAGCAGTTTATTGGTTAATCGTCATCTTGGCGGGCGTTTCTTGGCTTGGGCGGTGACCGCCGCTTTTGGCGATAATTTACACGATGCAGCGCAGCAAGCGGCAATTCCCTTGGCTTTGAATGCGCAACAACTCGAAAAACTGTGCGCGCTCGGTGAAAGCCTGAATTACAACGGTTACGGCGTCAGCGAAGATGATTTGTATTTCCATCCGGCAGCACTTTATCGGCGCATGCAGCCGTTTGCCGATCCGTTCGCTTTCATCGCCGAAGACGATGCCTTTACGACGCTGCAAGCAGGCATGCACGACGATTTGGCGCAGGCTAGGGCGGTGGCCGCAGAATCAGAAACCGATCATGCGGCATTGTTTCTGCTAGCGAATTCGCCTTGGGCACGGCGCGTTTCCGGTGTGTTCGGTAACGAATTGGCACGCGCTTTTCCCGAACGGGCGCATGCCGTGGCTATGCAATTGGACGATGGCAGTTACCGTATCAGCGTGCGTTCGCCGTTGGCGAATAAACAGGGTGCGGATGCATTGTGCCGTGCATTTCCGACTGGCGGCGGTCGTGCTGCAGCTGCCGGAATCAATGCTTTGCCCGCCGATCAGCTGGATGCCTTTGTTGGCGCATTTCAGCGCCAGTATGGTGATAAACTCGGCGGATAAGCTCGTTTCATTTCTTTCGATTTAGCGCTGAATCAGTTCGATTTTATAGCCGTCCGGATCTTCGATAAAGGCGATGACGGTGTTGCCGTGTAGCATCGGGCCGGGTTCGCGCACGATGTTGCCGCCGTTTTTCCGGATGTTATCGCAAACGGCAGTTATATCCTCAACGCCGATGGCGATATGCCCGTAGGCATCGCCTAAATCATAGGATGTGGTGTCCCAGTTGTGGGGCAGTTCAATGACAGCGCCTTCGTTTTCTTCGCAGTAACCGACGAATGCCAGTGTGAAACGTCCGCCGGGATAATCTTTGCGGCGCAGCAGACGCATAGCCATGATGTCGGTGTAAAAGGCCAGTGATTTTTCAAGGTCGCCGACGCGCAACATGGTGTGTAAAAGTCGCATATATTCTCCTTTTTTGTTTTCTAACAATGCCGAAACGGGTGGTTTACCAGTTGTTGCGCGCTTCGCGGATATGGGTGAATACGCTGACGGCATCATCGGCAATTTCATGGCTGGCAGCGTAATCGCGGCGGAATTCGCCATTGGCAGGCAGCAGCATCGGATTGCAGCGAATTTCCCGTTTTAGTGTGCCGGGAATGGTCGGTTTTCCATCTTTTATTCTTGTGAAAGACCAATCAATATATTTTTTAATATCAGATGATTGCGATACTTTATTAAAGCAAAACTCTAAATTATTCAGGGTGTATTCATGGGCGCAGTAAAAGCGGCTGCGTTCATCTAGTTGCATCAGTTTTTTCAGGCTGTGCCACATTTGTTCGGGCGTCCCTTCAAACAAACGGCCACAGCCCGCGCCGAACAATGTATCACCACAAAACAGTGCATCGCCTGCATCGTCTTTCAGCACATAGGCGATATGACCGCTGGTGTGGCCGGGGATGTCGAGCACGGTGACGTTCACTTGGTCAAGTTTCAGGACATCACCTTCACCGATTTTTTGATCAATACCGGGAATGCGCGCGGCATCGTGGGCTGCGCCGATAATCGTACAGTTGAAGCGTTCTTTAAGTTCCAGATTACCACCGGTGTGATCCCAGTGATGATGGGTGTTGAGAATATGGGTGAGCGGGCGGTTCAATTCGTCGCAAGCTTTGATAATCGGTGCGGCTTCAGCAGGATCGACACAGGCCAGCGCATCGCCAGCCTCAATCAGATAAAGATAATTATCCGCAAGTGCCGGAATCTGGTATACGGTGAATGCCTTGTGCTGATATGACCACATATGGCAAGCATAGCGGCAAGCTATATGTTCACCAAATTATGTATTTTAAGCCTCTTTTTCGCCCGCATTTATGTTGGGGTTGCTCAATTTTCAATAATGTGGAACAATTCAGTCCGAATAATGACAGAATAATTGACAAACAGAGCGTGGATCGTATCGCGCAGGAGTTGAGATGAGTCTTCAATTAACCGATGCCGCAGCAGGCAAAATACTCAGTCTGCTTGAGAGTCAAGACAATGCGGCAACACATTTGCGTATTTTCGTGTCCGGTGGCGGCTGCTCCGGTTTTCAATATGGTTTTACCTTCGATGAGGAGGTCAAAGAAGATGATACGGTGGTCGAATCGCAGGGCGTGAAGCTGCTTGTCGATGCGATGAGCCTTGATTTGATCAAGGATTCCGAAGTGGATTATCAGACTTCATTGCAAGGCGAATCGTTTGTCATTCGCAATCCGAATGCCGGTTCCACCTGCGGTTGCGGCAAATCCTTCACCCCGTCCGAAACCAGTGGCGGTTGCGCCAACGCTGGTTACTAGAGCGGATAAGGCTAATTTGCAGAATTTTTTCTCTACGGGGCCTGCGGGCTCCGTTTTTTTATTCGTGAGACAGGCGTAGGCTGTGCCGATGACTGGTTCACCTGCAAGCGAATTCGCCCTGCAAATCCGCGATCTGCACAAAACCTACGCCAACGGCAAAACCGCGCTGCAAAACATCAATCTCGATGTGCCTGCCGGGGCGTTTTATGCGCTGCTTGGGCCGAACGGCGCGGGCAAGAGCACGCTGATTAACATTCTTGCCGATATTGTTTTGCCGAGCGGCGGTTCGGCGATGATGTTCGGGCATGATGTGTTCCGCGATCGGGCGTGGTGCAAGCGGCGCTTGGGCGTAGTGCCGCAGGAGGTGGCTTTCGATCCGTTTTTTAATCCGCGCGAGGTGTTGAAAATCACCAGCGGTATGTTCGGCTGCAAACCGGATATGGCGTGGATCGACGAACTGCTGGGCCGCCTCGAATTGAGCGAACACTGCGAGAAAAACACCCGTCAGCTTTCCGGTGGCATGCGCAGGCGTTTGCTGGTCGCACAGGCCTTGGTGCATAAACCGCCGCTGGTCATTCTCGACGAGCCGACTGCCGGTGTGGATGTCGAATTGCGCCGCCGTTTGTGGGATTTTATGCGCGAATTGAATGCGGGTGGCACAACCATTCTGCTGACCACGCATTATCTCGAAGAGGCCGAAGAATTGTGCGATCACGTGACCATTGTCGATGGCGGCAAGGTGGTGGCGGATCGTTCGATGCGCGAATTGATGCGCGAAGTGGCCGGGCGCTATTTGTGGTTGAGTTACGGCGAAGGGTTCGTGCTTTCCGAGGCCGATATGGCCGCTTTAAGCCAGTTTCAACCGCGCAGCAATGGCAAAGGGGTGTGCCTGACCTTACGTCACGCCACCGACGAAACATCGTCCAGCTTTCACGAAGCGTATTCGGCTGCGGTGGCGCGTTTCGGCCCGCCGATTGATGCCGGAGTGCGGCAGGAAGATTTGGAGGATGTGTTTATTCGCTTAACGCATGACGATGACAAAGCGACAGCCGGGGCTGGCACATGAGGCCGGTCAATCCGCGTGGTGCGTGGACGCTGTTTGTGCGCGAAACGCAGCGTTTTATGAAGGTGAAAATGCAGACGATTGTTGCGCCTGCATTGACCGCGATTCTCTATCTGCTGATTTTCCGTTATGCGATGGGCGAGCGCAGTGTGCCGGGGCTGGATGTCGATTATTTCTCGTTTCTGATTCCGGGTTTGGTGATGATGAGTATGCTACAAAATGCATTTGCCAATACCTCCAGTTCGATGATTGTCGGCAAGGTGATGAATGTGAATATTTATCTGCTGATGGCCCCGCTTTCGGCCATCGAAGTGGTGATTGCGTTTCTTGCTGCGGCGGTGTTGCGCGCCTTGGTGGTAGCGGTGGTATTGTTGCTTGTGTTGTCGCCGTTTGCCCATCTCACGTTCAGCCATATCTCACTGATTTTGTTTTACGGCGTGTGTGGCAGTGTTCTGATGGGCGGTTTGGGTTTTATCGGCGGCATGTGGTCGAAAAAATTCGACGATATGGCGCTGATCAATAACTTCGTGATTATGCCGCTGACCTTCCTCTCCGGCGTCTTCTATTCGGTGACGCAATTGCCGCCGCTGTGGCAGAAAATCAATCATTTCAACCCGTTTTTCTACCTGATCGACGGTTTTCGTTATGGATTCATCGGCGTTGGCGATACCAATCCGTATATCGCCTTGTGGGTGGTCGGCGGTTCCACCTTCATTTGCATGGTCGCTTGCTGGTATTTATGGCGGATTGGCTGGAAATTGAAGGATTAACGATAGCCGATGCCGGTTTATAGGCGGATGCGCTCAAGCAGTTTCTTTTCTTTGTTTCTTAATTCCAGTGCGCGTTGCATATCGGCTTTGACTTGCGCGCTGTGGCCGAGCGCCTGATGCGCGAGGGCGCGGTAGAAATAGGCTTTGCCGCTTTTTGGTTGCACTGCTTTGATATAACGATTCATCGCCTCCAGCGCTTTTTGATGCTGCCCGGCGCGGATCAGCAGCCTGCCGATACGGTAATCGGCATCGGCATCCTGCGGATTAACGGTTTTTTCTTTGTCGAAGGCTTGCAATGCTTCGTTATCTTTGCCCAACTGCTCCAAGCAACTGCCTAAATTGTAGTTGGCATTGTGGTATTGCGGATTCATTTCCAGTACTTTAGCGAAAATAGCGGCGGCCTGCGGATAGCGTTTGAGGCGCATCAATTGCGTGCCAACGGCGTGATAATGTTTGGCTGTCGGGGCAACTTCGGCTTTGGCCTGACGTTTGTGCAAAATAGCCAGTTTTTTCTTGTGTGCATAATCGGGGGTCGGTTCGGCCAGTTTCTTCCAACTGCGGGTGATGCTCGAATTGCGCAGGCGGTTTAAGGCTTGGGAAATAAAATCGGCCGGAAAAGCCTCGCCGGTTTCCCCCAGCGCTTGGCGGATGTCTTCGAGGTCGAAACTGCTTCTCAAACGGTGTTTGAATCCCGAAATACCGCTGCCGTGCAGGCGCGCCATTTCAAATTCCAATGCCGGATAATCGGCGGTGTTAATCGGCCCGTCGGGATCGTCGATGAGCGGGAATACATCCGACATCATCAACTGATAGGGCAGCCAATCGGGCATGATTCCGTATCGTTTTAACATGTTTTCGGCAAATCTTGGATGCTGTGTGACAGTCTCCGCCTGCTGAACACGCAACGGTTCGTTGGAGGCGACAAGCAGGAAATACGCCGATTTGATATACAAAATCGCACAATGTTTAAAACTCTTTTGCAGGGTGCGCAGAATGATGTCTGCACCGACATCGCCGATGCGCGAATCCATCCATGTGATGTAAACGCCGTCTAGGTTCAGGCGCTTGCCGATGGCATCGAAAAAATCGCGGGTATAGAGCTTGGACGAGCTGAAATACAGCGGTGTGGTGACGGTATTCAAAATCATCGAATATTTTTTATCGCCTGCTTTAATATAATGAATCGCATCGTCAACGACGATATTTACCTTCGGGTTCTGCTCGATATTGAAATTCCACTGTTGCATGCGAAACAGATTTTCGCGCACCACCGGATTGATTTCGACGACATCGCTATGCTCGAAAAACAGCCCGACCGAAGAGGCCGTTGCGCCGCTGCCCAGACCAAGCACCAAGGCATCGTCCAGACGCGGTGAGAACAACGAACCCATCGCACCGACGATTTTTTCGGCGGGGTTGTTGAGCGAAATACTGATATAGCCGTTGATGAAAAAATACGGTTTTCCCTTCATCCAGTTGATGGAAAACACATCCTGATAACCCTTGTAGCGGTCCGGGAAGCTGAAATCGTCGCGCGCCGTTCTTAATTTTTCGACATTGCGGAATTTGGTGTAGCTGAGGAACAACAAATCCTCGTCCCATTTGAACTGCTGAAAGCCGATCAGTGCGGCAACCAGCATGCAGGCGGGAATCAGATGCTTTAAGCGGCCTTTTTGATAAACAACCAGCGCCAGCGCCGAAATGATGCCGACAATCAGCAGTTGCACGCCGTAATCGAGAAAACGATGCAGCAAAAAGACCATCAGCAGAAAGCCGAGCACATTGGCCAGCGAAGAAATAAACAACAGCGAACCGGATTCGCGGCTGACTTCTTGCCGATGCCGGAGCAGGGCGGGAATGGTTGCGCCGAAACTGATGGCGGGCAGCAGCATCAAGGCGCTGAGCATCAGCCATTTGAGCAGAACCACCAGCCAGAAATGATTGCTGACCAGTCCGTATAATGCCGCATAAACATAAATCGCCGCGCCTGCCGTACTCATCAGCCACAGTAAACCGGCCAGATTCAGCCACATAACGCTGGTGAAACTGAGCGAAAAGCGTTTGACTAGCAGCGAACCGAGGGTGATGCCGAGTAAAATCAGCGACAGCACCAGCGCAAACGATTCGCGGAAAGGGCCGAATACCAGTTCGGAATATTTAACCATGAACAACTGAAAAATAGCCGAGGCGATACTGGCCAGTATCAGCGGCAGCCAGCGACCGATGTCGATGGTCCGGAAAATACGCCGAATGCTAAAATCTTCGCTGTGATTTTCCGCATCCATATCGCGCAGATGCCTGAAATGGGACCACAGACCGATGGCAATCAGTGTGTTGACGATAGCAAACAGCGCCACAGTGCCGCGAATGCCGAAAGTGCGAATAAAATAGAATTCAATCAACAGCGCGGTCAGAGCCGCACCGAGGTTGTACACCATATACACCCATGAAAACGAGTGTTTTGCATGTTCGCCTTGCTCATTTTGGCTGCGGTTATGGCTGAAATAACCGGCGAATAACGGCACGCTGCAACCAATGAGAAAGGCCGGAATGGCTAGCAGCAAAACGCAAATAAGGATGCTGCCGCTTAGATTGTCGGCAAACAGGGAAGAGCCTGCGTAAATAAAACTGTTGACCCACGGCTGCGTAAACGCAATCAGCAGCCCGTAAGCGCCGATGCCCGCTTCAATCGCCCACAGCCAGCGCCACAAACGATGTGCATACGCCGAACCGAAACCGATGCCGAGCAGAAAGGTCATTAAAATGGCCGCCGAAACAGCAAATTGATCGCCGATCATGTTGCCGAGGATGCGTCCGTAGAGGATTTCGTAAGAAATACCGGCAAAACCGGAAAGCAACATCAGCAGCGCAAACAGCTTCGGTTGTGGATCAATTTTCATGTGCATGCTGTGCCTCTCGTCATCGTCGGTTGTCGTTTATTTTATCTGATTGCAAACTGCATGCATAACTGTAAAGCAGCGCGCAGTTGCTCGCTACGGCGAAGATGGCGGCGATGTTTCCGCTTGGCTGTGATCTATGCCACGTGATGATAGGCTTCTTGCTTACTCATTTTCACAGCGCTAACTTGCTATGGCTTCTGGGTTGTGGCTGCTGAACCGGAAATGGATGTCGTAAAAAATCATAAACAGCAGCTCGGCTGCGATCTACAGGGTGGCGCATGATGATGAATAAGGACTGCTTTTGAGTGAATCGGATGGGGCCATGTTAAATGCCCAAAATCACGACCGCGATGCGGCCGGATTGACATATATTTATCCGGTGGTATCGCGCCGGGCGGGCGGGGTGTCGATTGGTGTGAATCTGAATCCGAACAACGCTTGCAACTGGCATTGTGTGTATTGTCAGGTTCCGAATCTCCAGCGTGGCTCCGCGCCGGAAATAGATATTTCTTTGTTAAACCATGAGTTGGAAGCCTTTATTCATAAGCTGATGTGTTCCGACTATATGCAAAAGCATGTGCCGGAGGATTGCCGGAAGGTGTGCGATGTGGCGATTTCCGGCAATGGCGAACCGACCAGTTGCAGGCAGTTCGATGTCGTTGTCGAGACGATTATCCACTGTTTGCGCGAATCTGGTTTGCTTGGGGAAATCAATATCGTGCTGATCACCAACGGTTCGTATGTGCATCGCCCGCAGGTCGTGCACGGTTTGGACATGATGGCGGCGCATCGCGGGCAGGTGTGGTTCAAGGTGGATGCCGCAACGGATACATCTATTGCACGCATCAACGGCGTCAATTTGAGCGCCGAACGCCAGATGCAGCAGCTTGAGACGGCTGCAGGGCATTGCCCGACATGGATTCAAACCTGCATGTTCGCTTGGGACGGCCAAACGCCGGAAGAAGCGGACATCGCCGCCTATCTCAATTTCCTGAATTCAGCGCAGGCACGCGGTATTAGGCTGCAAGGTGTGCTGCTCTATGGTTTGGCGCGTGCCTCCATGCAACCCGAAGCCGAGCGCTTGTCCAAGCTTTCCGATGTATGGATGCAGGCTGTTGCCGACCGAATTGAATCCACTGGCCTTGCGGTGCGCTTGAGTATTTAACGCCCTGCATGAGGGGCTAGAGCGAAGCGGAAGTCCCTCTCTATGCTTTTTGTTAGGCGTTTTTATATTCATGAGCATATGCTTTCTTTACAAATTTTAGAAATTCAATCTGATTTTCCATAAGATGCTTTTCGATGTCTTCAGAGGTTATATCCAATAGGTTGCCGATATGCTTAATTACTTCTGGATGTTGCCAGTTCATATTTTGACCGCTGAGAATAGTGTAGACCACTTGAAGGCGATCATATTGCCAAGTGATTAAATTACATGCGTTTTGGCACTCATTGAAATCTTTAGGGGCTGACACCTGACTTTTAACGAGTTAAGGTGGTCATGTGTACGTAAAGTATTGTAAGTTAAGCAGAAATAAGCAGTTAGAACTGATGAAATACTTCGTCGCGGGTTCAACGGCCAGGGTGGCCGCAGATTTAGCA
>JAJRWP010000049.1 GCA_021545645.1 Zetaproteobacteria bacterium
AGAAAATTTAATGGAATACCAAGACAGCATTTTGAACTATTCTTGAAAGAGTGCGAGTGGAGGTTTAATCTGGCTAATTCAAAAGAGCAACTGAAAGACCTGAAAATGTTGCTCAAAGAATTTTATTAGGTGTCAGCCCCATAATAAAAATACTACCTGAGGTTTTTCAGTGCGCTCTCATATCAGGAATAATGTTTCACAATATGTTTTGGCGTGTTTCTAAGGAGGAGGAATATTATGAGATTACTGGTATTTGTCGCATTATTTTCACTTAGCCTTTGTGAAATCGCATTTGCTGCTGTCGATCACAATACGACCCGAAGCAATCGATCCACTGCTCTGGAAGGAAATGGCATGAAAAATGCCAATGCTGAATCGGTTAAAAGAACAAAGAGCAGCGGAAGCCCGCAATGCAAAAGAGGTGAAAGGTGGAATAGCGGGCTAAAAGAGTGTTACACACCTGAACCTAATCGGATAAGAAAACGATAAAAAAATCTGGGCCATATATTCATTAAAATACCCTTCTCGCTTCAGTCAGCGTCATACCGAATCCGGGCAGCACATCTTCTTTCAGCAATTCGCCGGGGTGCGGTGGGTTAAATATACGACGCATCGACTTCAGTCCGTCAGGTAATCGGAAGGGTTAAACGCGTGGCATTCAAGCTCGCCTTTTTTATCCAGTTCAGCCAATGCCATACCTTCTAGTTCTTCGTCGATTTCTTCCTGATTTATGGCGCTAAATATGAATCGCCTGCCCTTGCGAATCCAGCACCGATTCGTGAATCATCTCCGAAAGCGTCGGATGCGGGAACATATGATGCATCAATTCCGCTTCCGTGGTTTCCAGCGTGCGCGCCAGTTGCAGGGCGACAATCAGTTCGGTGGCTTCCGCGCCGACGATGTGTGCACCGAGCAGTTCGCCGGTTTCGGCATCGAAAATCGTTTTGACCATGCCTTCGGTTTCGGCCAGGCCCAGCGCCTTGCCGTTGGTGGCGTAGGCCATGCGACCGATTTTAACATCGATGCCTTCGTCCTTGCATTGCTGTTCCGTTTTACCGCAGGAACCGACTTGCGGCTGGCAATAAGTGCAGCCGGGCACGTTGCCATAGTCCACCGGATGCGGTGTGCCACCGTGAATCGCTTCCACACAAACGATGCCTTCGTGACTGGCCACATGCGCCAAAGCAGGCGCGCCAACCACATCGCCAATCGCATACACACCCGCATGATCGGTGCGATAATAATCATCGACTTCGATTTGATTGCGCTCGATTTTCATGGCCGTATTTTCCGCGCCAATCGCATCGGTATTGCCAAGCACACCGACAGCCACTAGGCAAACATCGCCGCTAATCGTTTGCGCTTTATCTTTTACCTTGTATTCAACAACCGCCTTGCCCTTCACATTCTTGGCCGAAGACACCATGGCATTGGTAATGATTTTGATGCCGTTCTTTTTGAACGAACGATCGACGACCTTGGATATTTCATGGTCTTCCAGCGGCAAAATCTGCGGCGCAGCCTCAATCACCGTCACATTCGAACCCATCGCGTTGTAAAAATAGGCGAATTCCATGCCAATCGCACCGCTGCCGATAACCACCAGCTCTTTCGGCAATGCTTTCGGAGCCAAGGCCTGTTTGTAGGTAATAATCACCTTTTCATCGACATCCATGCCCGGAAAAGCGCGCGCCCGCGCGCCGGTAGCGACAATCACATGTTTGGCTGTGACTTGTTTGCTGTTGCCGTCGCTGTCTTTAACCATCAGTTTATTGTCGGATTCAAACGATGCAAAACCTTCGATATGCTCGATTTTATTCTTCTTGAACAGAAAACCGATGCCACCGTTCAATTTGGCGGAAATCTTGCGCGAACGCGCCACGGCTTTTTTCAAATCCGGTTTCGTCTTGCTGATGCCTAGGCCCAGCTCATCACCGCTGTGCTGAATCACATTAATCAATTCGGCAGTGCGCAGCAGCGCCTTGGTCGGAATGCAACCCCAGTTCAGGCAAATGCCGCCCAAATGCGTGGATTCGATGCAGGCTGTTTTCAGGCCCAGTTGCGCCGCACGAATCGCCGCCACATAACCGCCGGGACCTGCGCCAATCACCACCACATCGTACTCGCCGTCGGCATTGAACACACCCGCCGGTTTGAGCTTCAATTCATGTTCGTCGTCTTCGGCAATGTTTTCCTGACCCACCGTCTGCGCTGCAGCCAGTGTTTCGACCACCTGTTCCGGGGTGGCGACTTCGGGTGATGCGGCAACCTGTTCCGCAGGCGCGTCCGTAAGGCCTTCCGGCATATAATCGGCGGGAATTTCTTCGTCGTCTTCGGCAATCACCGCAATCGGCGTACCGACGGCCACCACAGAACCTTCCGGCTGCAGGATTTTGTGCAGAATCCCCTCATCGACGACTTCCATTTCCATCGTCGCCTTGTCGGTTTCCACCTCGGCCATCACCTCGCCGGAAACAAGCTCTTCCCCCTCCTTTTTCAACCAGCGGACAATCTTGCCCTCGGTCATGGTCGGAGAAAGCTGGGTCATATACACGTCAATCGGCATGATTCACCTCTATTTGATTCAATCCTGCGAACACAAAAAACATCACGTTGCGTAACTCTGCGAACTTGGCGGTAGAAATATCAGATCAACACGCTGGCAGGCATTTCGATATGTTTTTTCAACGCCGCCAGAAATTCAGCACCAGCCGCACCATCCACGACACGGTGATCGCAGGATAAGGTCAGCGTCATCATCTTTTTCACCGTCAACTGGCCGTTTTCGACAACCGCCCGCTCTTCCGTACCGCCGACAGCCAAAATCGCCCCTTCCGGCGGATTCACAATGGCTGCAAACTGCTTGATGCCGAACATGCCGAGATTGGAAATCGAGAATGTGCCGCCGGTATATTCCTCCGGCTTCAGCGCACCCTCGCGGGCACGTCCGGCCAGCTCTTTAACCTCGGTGGAAATATCGACAATACCCTTCTGTTCGGCAAAACGAATCACCGGCGTAATCAGGCCGCCCTCAATCGCCACCGCCACGGAAATATGCGTGTGCTTGTGCATCAGCGTGTGCGCATCGGTCCAACTGGCATTGGCCGCAGGCACATCCACCAGAGCCTTGGATACGGCTTTGATCACAAAATCGTTGACGGATAATTTGAATGCGCCGTCGGCGGCCTCGTTCAACTGCACGCGCAAATCCATCAAGCGATCCATGGCCACATCAAGGGTCAGATAAAAATGCGGTACGGTTTGCTTGGATTCGCTCAAACGCCGCGAAATCGCCTTGCGCATCATGCTATTCTCGACAGCCTCGAATTCGTCTTGGTGATACGGTAACGGTCCGGCTGGCAGTGGCCGCACCGGCGGCGGTGTGGTAGCAGCAACGGCTCCGCCCAAACTGATACCGCGACGCACCGCTTTTTCGACATCGGCTTTGGTGATGCGTCCGCCCTGCCCCGTACCGGTGATGGCGGCCAGATTCAGGCCTTTTTGCATGGCCAAACGGCGCGCCAGCGGGCTGGCTTTGATGCGTCCGGCTTTTGCCGGCGGCGCAACGGCAGCCGTTGGCGCAGATGGAATCGGCGTTGCTGACGCAGGCGCAGCAACAGGTGCTTCCTCGGCAACGGTTTGTGTTTCCGCTGCCGCTTCCACAGCAGCATCCGCAGCAGGCGCATCGCCAAGACCTTCCGGCATATAATCGTCGGCAATTTCTTCATCTTCCTCGGCAATCACCGCAATCGGCGTACCGACAGCCACCAGCGAGCCTTCCGGCTGTAGGATCTTGTGCAGAATCCCCTCATCGACGACTTCCATTTCCATCGTCGCCTTGTCGGTTTCCACTTCGGCCATCACCTCGCCGGAAACAAGCTCTTCCCCCTCCTTTTTTAACCAGCGGACAATCTTGCCCTCGGTCATGGTCGGAGAAAGCTGGGTCATATACACATCAATCGGCATGCTTCACCTCAATTCGTTTAGCCGCAAAAACACACGCATGCGCTTTGCATCTTTATGATTTGAACTTTTCTCAATCCAGCGCGATTGCAAACAATTAAGCCCTATTGCAAACAACACGCGCCGCTTCAACGATTTCGCCAACGCTGGGCAGCGTCATGCGCTCCAGATTCGCCGCATAAGCCATCGGCACATCCTTACCTGTCACCCGCGCCACCGGCGCATCCAAATCGTCGAATCCCTTTTCCATAATACGCGCCGAAATTTCCGCGCCGATACCAGCAAAACGCCAACCTTCTTCAACCACCACGGCGCGATTGGTTTTGGCCACGGATGCGAGAATCGTCGCTTCGTCGAGCGGTTTGATGGTGCGCGGATCAATCACTTCGGCCTCAATGCCTTGCTTGGCCAGCTCTTCGGCGGCAGCCAAGGCAAAACCGGTCATCCGCGAATGCGCAACCAGCGTCACATCCGAACCACTACGCTTAACATCGGCCTTGCCCAGCGGAATCAGGTATTCGTCGTCCGGTACTTCGCCGACATCGCAGTAATTGATTTCGTTTTCAATGAAAATCACCGTGTCGTTGTCGCGAATCGCCGATTTCAACAAGCCCTTGGCATCGGCCGGATTGGACGGCATCACCACCTTCAATCCCGGCACATTGGCCAACCAACCTTCCAGCGATTGCGAATGCTGTGCGCCAACGCGCGCTGCCGAGCCGCCAGCACCGCGAAACACCATCGGCACACTGTATTGACCTGCCGACATATATTTCATCTTGGCTGCCGCATTGACGATTTGATCAATCGCCAGCATGGCGAAATTCCATGTCATAAATTCGATAATCGGCCGCAAACCGGCCATCGCCGCGCCAACACCCAGCCCGGCAAAACCCAATTCGGTAATCGGTGTATCAATCACCCGCTTGGGACCGAATTTCTCCAGCATGCCCTGACTGATTTTGTACGCGCCGTTGTATTCGGCGACTTCTTCGCCCATCAGAAAAACGCTTTCGTCGCGCGTCATTTCTTCGCACATGGCCTGATTCAGTGCATCGCGATACGTAATTTTACTCATCTCAACCCACCTTGCCCGGATAAGGATACGCACCTTCAATCGGATCCGAATAAACATCCGCCCACATTTGTTCGGCATCCGGTTCCGGTTGCGCCTCCGCCGCTTTGGCGATGGCATTCACTTGTTTTTTAATATCGCGGTCTTTTTGTTTGAAATCGTCTTCGCTGGCCAAGCCAGCATCAAGCATTTGCGCCTGCAAACGGGCAATCGGATCGCGTCCGCTGCGCCATTCATCGACTTCCGCCCGCGAACGGTAAGTGGCCGGATCGGACATCGAATGACCGCGATAACGATAGGTAATCGCCTCGACGATAATCGGCCCTTCACCGGAACGTGCATGCGCCAGCGCTTCGCCCATGCGCCGTTCCACTTCCAGCACATCCATACCATCGAGCTGCATGCCCGGAACCTTGAAAGAAATACCGCGTTTGAATAAATGTGTTTCCGCCGAAGCACGATCCAGCGATGTGCCCATCGCGTACTGGTTATTTTCGATAACGAACACCACCGGCAATTTCCACAACGATGCCATGTTGAACGATTCGTACACCGCGCCCTGATTGATTGCGCCATCGCCCATAAAACAAATGGATACGCGGCCATCATCGCGGTATTTGGAAGCGAAGCCGAAACCTAAACCAATCGGAACCTGCTCGCCGACAATGCCGTTACCACCGGCAAAATTCAGCTTGGCGTCGAACATATGCATCGAACCACCTTTGCCGTTGACGATACCACCAGCACGGCCCAGCAATTCGGCCATCACCGCCGTCGGATCAGCACCACGCGCCAGCACATGCCCGTGATCGCGGTAACCGGTCATAAAATAGTCGCTCGGCTCCGAAGCATGCTCGACACCGACGCAAATCGCCTCTTGGCCGTTGCATAAATGGCAGAAACCACCGATTTTTTTCAAGCCGTACAATTGACCCGCTTTTTCTTCGAAACGGCGGATAAACAGCATCGAATCGTGCATCGCGGTCAATGTTTCGGCGCTGTAGTCGCGCCCTTCATGGCTGAGGCCGACAGCAGACTTGGCAGATTTTGTTTGTTTCGCGGACATGAACACTCCCGTAAAAGCTTTGCCTGCGCATCCTGCCTCAGGGGAAACCTTGCGGCAACCGGATAGACAATAGGCTTTTCTGCGACTTGCATCACATCACCAAGGCATAAAAACCGCAATATGCAGCCTCCGCCTGAGAAATCGACTGAAAGCCCGTTGCGAACTCACGCGAATGCAAAGCAGGAGATAGAACATGGCGCGCATACTAAAATTCCGTAAAAACGACATCCTGATGGATCAAGGCGACGACGGCGAAGCTGCCTATCTGATTCAGGAAGGATGGCTGGAGGTCAACCGCAAAGAAGCGGGCAAACGCCGCTTCACCACCCGCCTCGGACCGGGTGAAATCGCCGGCGAATTGGCGCTAACCGGCATCGGCAGAAAACGCACGGCAACGGTGCGCGCACTGACCGACGGATGCGCCGAAATCATCGATCGCGGGGCACTAATTCGTCTGGTCAACGGGCCGGGGAACCGCTTGATGCCCTTGCTTTCCGCACTGTTTTCCCGTTTGCAGGACAGCCTCAGCGAACCGGTGCAAAACAAAGCCAAACAAACCGTTTATGCCAAACTTTGCGGCGGCAACGCCAAAGCCCGCCGCGCCCTGTGCCATCAATCGCGCGATATTTTGCATCTGCCGTGGGTATTCGGCGCATACATCAATCCGGTCAGCGTCACCGAACTATTCAGCGCCCTGCCGCCGCCCGACATCAAGCTCTCCTGCGAAGGCCGTAAAATCCGCGAACATCATCTCCGTATCGAAGCGGCAAATGACGGCGGCATGCAATTGCACCTGCTCAACCACGGCGATTTCTGCATGCTCGACGAAGAACGCATCGGCTACGGCAGCACCCCGGATATTGTGCCGCTGACAGCGGGCAGGCACAGCATCACCTTTGGCCTGACTGCCGATCCGTATGTTTTCAACATTGAGGTTCCGGAAACACAACAAGCGGACTGATATATCGGCAACACGATGTTTCAGCCTTTGCCATCAACGCCGCCACAGCTTATATTTCACACGACGGAGGTGCGGCATGGCAGACAACAATCGGCTGGTTTATTCCACCGAACACGGCCAAATCGCCAAACACGGGCAGGATAACAAGCTCGCACACGGCAAACGCAATCAGAAGCGTAAACAGCACCCCTCAAGTGCGCCAAACATCAAAAATCCGGCCAAACAAGGCGTGCGCATCCGCCGCGAGGCCAAGGGGCGCGGCGGCAAAACCGTTTGTGTGATTGACGGCCTGAATATGCCGCAAACGGAACTGAAAAACCTGCTCAAGTGCCTCAAAAGCAAGCTCGGAACCGGCGGCGCTATCAAAAACGGCAGCATCGAAATTCAGGGCGATCATCGTGAAAAACTGCTTTCGCTACTCGCCGCCGAAGGACACAAGGCCAAACTCGCCGGTGGTTAATCCCGCAAAAACAGGATGGTCATGCCCGCATCGGCACAGTAGTGTCACTGCTGTTTTCGCAAAACTATGCAAATCACACCATCAAGTGAGCCGCCGATGACAAAAAAACAGTATTTAACGTCCAAGCCCGATCTGACCCAACACGATGCCGGAACCGGCGCTAAACGTAGCCGCATTCCGGTTTACATGGATTTTCTGCCGCCCTGCAATCATGCATGCCCGGCCGGTGAAGATATTCAGGCATGGCTGGCACTGGCGCAAGAGGGAAAACACGAAGCCGCCTGGCAAAAACTGATTGAAGACAACCCGTTTCCGGCGATTCATGGCCGGGTCTGTTATCACCCGTGCGAAACGGCCTGCAACCGCGCCTATACCGACGAAGAAGTGAGCATTCATGCAGTCGAGCGTTTTCTCGGCGATTTGGCCATGCAGAAGGGTTGGAAACCGATATTCGATGCGCAAGCCAGCGGCAAAAAGGTACTGGTTATCGGCGGCGGACCAAGCGGTCTTTCGGCGGCCTATCATCTGACCCGCATGGGCCATCAGGTAGAAATCCGTGAAGCCGGGCCGGTAGCCGGCGGCATGATTCATTTCGGCATTCCGGCCTACCGCATGCCGCGCAAAGAATTGCAGCAGGAAATCAAACGTATCGAAGATATGGGCGTCAAAATCACCCTGAATCACCGGGTCGGCGATGTGTTGCAGGAAAAATCCGAAGGCGGTTTCGATGCCGTTTTTATCGCCATTGGCGCGCATTTGGGTAAAAAAATCGACATCCCCAGCCGCGATGCCGGAAAGATGCTCGATGCCGTCAGTTTTCTGCGCAGTGTCGAGAATGGCGAAGAAGTAAAACTGGGCCGCAAAGTGGCCATTTACGGCGGCGGCAACACCGCCATGGATGCGGCGCGAACCGCCAAACGCCTCGGCGCTGAAGAAGCGGTGATTATCTACCGCCGCGACCGTGAAAATATGGCTGCGCACGATTTCGAGGCCGATGAAGCCATGCAGGAAGGCGTCAAAATCAACTGGCTGCGCACCATCAAGGAAATCGATGCCACCACCTTCAAGGTCGAAGTGATGAAAATCGACGAACATGGCCGCCCGCAACCGACCGGCGAATACGAAACGCTGCAAGCCGATTCGCTGATTATGGCTGTCGGTCAGGATACCGATACCGGCTTTCTGAAAAGCATCGAAGGCATCGAACTGGAGCGCGACGGCACGGTGATCGTCAACGATCAGATGATGACCGGCGCAGAAGGTATTTTTGCCGGTGGCGATATGGTTCCTTCGGAACGCTCGGTGACCATCGCCACCGGACACGGCAAAAAAGCGGCGCGTTATATCGATGGCTGGCTGCGCGAATCGCCGTACATCCCTGCTGACAAACACCCGATTGTCGATCACGAAAAACTTCGTCTTTGGTATCGCACCGATGCGCCGCAAGTGGCGCAAGAAGAATTAAAGCATGAACAGCGCATTTCCAGTTTTGACGAAATTATGCAGGGATTAAGCGAAAAAGAAGCGTTATTCGAGGCCAGACGCTGCCTTTCCTGCGGCAATTGTTTCGAGTGCGACGGTTGTTACGGCGCTTGCCCGGAAGACGCGATTATCAAGCTCGGCAAAGGCAAACGTTATTTATACGACTACGATAAATGCACCGGCTGCGCCTCCTGCTACGAGCAGTGCCCGTGCCACGCCATTGATATGGTCAAGGAAACAGCCGATGAAGACAGCACCGAGGTTTTGCAACCATGAATGCGAAAGAAACGAACAAACACGTCGCCGTCGATGGCGGTACTGCCGTCGCCCATATCGCCTACCGAGTTAGCGAAATCTGTTCGATTTATCCGATCACCCCCTCCTCCTCGATGGCCGAGCTGTGCGACGAATGGGCTGCGCAACATCTGGAAAACATCTGGGGGCAAATTCCCGATGTCATTGAAATGCAATCCGAAGGCGGCGCTGCCGGAACTGCGCACGGCGCACTGCAAACCGGCGCGCTAACCACCACATTCACCTCGTCGCAGGGTCTGCTGTTGATGATTCCGAACATGTACAAAATCGCCGGTGAATTGACCGCCACCGTCTTCCATATTGCCGCCCGCTCGCTGGCCACGCAGGCGCTTTCGATTTTCGGCGATCATCAGGATGTGATGGCCGCGCGCTCAACCGGCTTCGCCATGTTGTCGTCGGCTTCGGTGCAGGAGGCGCACGATGCGGCGCTGATTACCCATGCTGCGACACTGAAGGCGCGTATTCCATTTATGAATTTTTTCGATGGCTTCCGCACCTCGCACGAAATCAACAAGGTCGAATTGATTTCCGACGCATCTATCCGCGCCATGATTGATATTGATCTGGTGCATGCACACCGCAATCGTGCGCTGAATCCGGATAATCCGTTTATTCGCGGGACGGCGCAGAATCCCGATGTCTATTTTCAGGGCCGCGAAAGCGCCAACCGCTTTTACGGTGCCGTCCCCGGTATTGTGCAGGATACGATGGACCAATTGGCCGATTTAACCGGTCGCCACTATCACCTGTTCGATTATTTCGGTGCTGAAGATGCCGAACATGTCATCATTGTCATGGGTTCTGCGGCGCAAACCATTGAAGAAAGCATCAAGGTACTCAATGCGCAAGGCGCTAAGCTAGGCGTGATTACCGTGCGCCTGTTCCGCCCGTTCAGCCGCCAACATCTGATGGCGGCACTGCCGGATACAGTGAAAAAAATCGCTGTGCTTGATCGCACCAAAGAACTCGGCGCGCGCGGCGAACCGCTGTATCAGGATGTGCTGGCATCGCTTGCCGAATCGGTAATGCTCGGCGATATGGCTGCATTGCCGCGTGTGATTGGTGGTCGTTACGGCCTTTCCTCCAAAGAATTTACCCCGGCCATGGTCAAAGCGGTGTATGACGAACTGGCCAAAGAATCGCCGAAAAATAATTTCACGGTCGGCATCAACGATGATGTCACATTCACCAGTCTCGACGTCGATCACAACTTCATCATCGAACCGGATAGTGTGACCCGCGCGCTGTTTTTCGGCCTCGGTTCCGACGGCACGGTATCGGCCAATAAAAACAGCATCAAAATCATCGGTGAAAACACGCCGCTGCATTGTCAGGGTTATTTTGTTTACGATTCCAAAAAAGCCGGTTCGCAAACCGTTTCCCACCTGCGTTTCGGCCCCGATGAAATCCGCGCCCCGTACCTGATTGATTCGGCCAATTTTATCGCCTGCCACAAGGCCAGCTTCAT
>JAJRWP010000050.1 GCA_021545645.1 Zetaproteobacteria bacterium
AACTATCCCAATATGAGGAATAATTGTCTTCATATTTACTATACATAGGTGGAACAGTAGTCTTTTATATTGCGTAAAGAAAGAAAAAAGATGATTATTGCCCTATGAATGCCTACATATCGAAAAATAAACGCAGTAGCGATGGATTTCGGCCTTCATCGCCTAGGCTTCTGGATCAGGTGCGCGAGGTGATGCGTTATCATCATTATAGTTTACGCACAGAGGATGCCTATGTTTCATGGATTAAGCAGTACATTCTCTTTCACAACAAGCAGCACCCCAAAGATTTAGGCAAAGCCGATATTGAACGTTTTTTGAGTTTTCTGGCAACAGATAGAAAAGTAGCCGCGTCAACACAAAATCAGGCATTTAACGCGCTGTTGTTTCTTTACAAGCAAGTGCTGGGCTTGCCGTTTGCTGAAAATATTGCTGCGATTCGTAGCAAAAGACCGCCGCGTTTACCCGTTGTGTTAAGCCGAGAGGAAGTAGCAAGCTTGCTTGGCATCATGCGTGGCGGTGCTGCATTGATGGCGCGGGTCATGTATGGCGGCGGTTTGCGTCTGCAAGAGTTGTTGCGGCTGCGCGTGCAGGATGTGGATTTTGCGAATGCTTATCTGCTTGTTCATGCAGGCAAAGGCGACAGAGACAGAACGGCCTTGCTGGCCAATGCTGTGCGTGATGATCTGCAAGCGCATTTGCGCAAGGTTCGCTGCATATTCGAGCAGGATTTGAGCGCGGGCCATGCCAATGTCTGGTTGCCGGGTGCATTGGCAAGAAAATACCCCCATGCGTCCAAATCATGGGAATGGCAGTATGTTTTCCCGGCCAAAGCTTTATCGACCGACCCCGAAACGGGCGAGCTCCGCCGCCATCATGTTCACCAATCCAATTTACAAAAGTCCATTCGCCGGGCTAAAGAAAAGCTTGGTATTCCCAAACGTGTGACATCGCACACCCTGCGCCATTCCTTTGCCACACACCTTTTGGAAAACGGGGTGAATATCCGTGTGGTGCAAAAGCTGATGGGGCATAAAGATGTAAAAACAACAGAAATTTATACGCATGTGTTGCAGCAGAATTTGCAGGCAGTGGTGAGTCCGCTGGATTTGCTCGAATAGGCTTGTGCGGGTCATTCAGGCGAGAGCAGAAACTCCAGCAGTGCTTTTTGCGCGTGCAGACGGTTTTCCGCTTCGTCCCAGACCACCGATTGCGGGCCGTCGATCACATCGGCAGCCACTTCTTCGCCGCGATGCGCAGGCAGGCAGTGCATGAATAAAGCATCGGGATGCGCTTTGGCCATCAGGGCTTTATCGACATGAAATCCGGCAAATGCTTTTTCGCGAATGGCCTGTTCCTCTTCCTGACCCATCGACGCCCAGACATCGGTGGTAATCAAATCGGCGTTGTGCGCGGCGGCTTGCGGGTCTTTGCTTAAGGTCACGTTTGCGCCCAGCGCGCGCGCCGCTTCCAGCAAGCGATTGTCGGGACAGTAGGCATCCGGGCAGGCGATATTCAGGCGATAACCGAAGGTCACCGCGCCGTTGATCCACGAATGCGCCATATTGTTGCCATCGCCGATCCAAGCCACGGTCTTGCCTGCAATCGAGCCGCGATGCTCTTCAAAGGTGAATACATCGGCGAGAATCTGGCAGGGATGGGTCAAATCGGTCAGCGCATTGATCACCGGAACCGAAGAATATTCGGCAAAACGCTGCACAATATCGTGGCCGAAGGTGCGAATGACAATACCATCGACCATGCGCGACAATACACGCGCCGAATCCTCAATCGGCTCGCCGCGACCAAGCTGGGTGGCGGTGGAATGCAGAAACAAGGCATGGCCGCCGAGTTGAAACATACCGGCTTCAAACGAAACACGCGTGCGCGTCGATGCCTTGTCGAAAATCATGCCCAGTGTTTTGCCGGCCAGCGGTTGATGCGGCTTGCCTTCTTTGAGTTTGCGTTTGATTTTGGCAGCGCGCTTGAGAATATAGCGCGCTTCGTCGCCAGTAATATCCAGCAGGGAGATAAAATGATTCATCGGGCGGCTCCGTTCGGTTTTTCAGCCATATGTTCGGCCAGCGCTTGGGCCAAAAGCTCCAGCGCTTCGCTGATTTCTTGTTTGCTGACATTCAACGGCGGTAAAAAACGCAACACATTCGGTCCGGCAGGTAGAATCAGCAGGCCGATGTCGCGGCAGGCGGCGATGATCGGTGCGGCCTCTGCATCCAGTGCTGCGCCAATCAGCAGGCCTGCGCCACGCACTTCGCGGATTAGCGGATATGTGGCGCGCAATGTATTCAGACCATGCATCAGTTGGCTGCTTCTTTGGCGGCAGTTTTCCAGTAAATCTTCCGCTTCGATGACATCCAGCACGGTCAGCGCTGCGGTGCAAGACAAGGGGTTGCCGCCGAAGGTCGAACCGTGCGTACCCGGCCCGAAGGATACGGCGACGGCTGATGTGGCCAGCATCGCGCCGATTGGCACGCCGCCGCCCAAGCCTTTGGCCAGGGTGAGAATATCCGGTTGAATATTCGCCTGTTCAAAGGCAAACATGCTGCCGCAACGGCCAATGCCGGTTTGTACTTCATAGAGAATCAGCAGGATTCCGTGTTGGTCGCACAATTTTCGCACCGCAAGCAGATAATCGGCATGTGCGATATTCACCCCGCCTTCGCCCTGCAAGGGTTCCAGTAAAACAGCCGCCGTTTGTGCGTTGATAGCTGCGGCAAGCGCCGAAATATCGTTCAACGGCACATGTGCAAAGCCCGGCGGCAGCGGATCGAAGCCGATTTTTACTTTGTCCTGTCCGGTTGCGGTTAAGGTGTTGAGGGTGCGTCCGTGGAAGGATTGGGTGGCGGTGATGATGTTCCGTCGCGGCGATTGTTGATCGTGAAAATATTTGCGCGCCAGTTTAATCGCTGCTTCGTTGGCTTCGGCTCCGGAATTGCAGAAAAATGCCTGATCGAGGCCGGAAAGCGCGGTCAATCGCTCGGCAAGCTGCTGTTGCGCCGGAATATGAAAGAAATTCGAGCAGTGCAGCATGTTTTTTGCCTGCGTACAAAGCGTCTTGCTCAGCGCCGGATGCGCGTATCCCAGCGTATTGACGGCAATACCGGCGATAAAATCGAGATAGGTTCGGCCACGATCGTCCTGCACCCGGCAGCCGTTGCCGCTGACCAGAGTGAGCGGGTAGCGGGCGTAGGTTTGCATCACTGCTTTATTGTTCATCGTGCGTAGTCTAGTGGCGAATGCGTCAAAACGCATCCCTATGGCAAGGTGGCTGGCGACAAGGGTGTCGCTTTTGCTAGACTTGGCTGATGTTTTTAGAGAAAGAGCGCTTGCCAGCGGGCGAAAAACGCGTGCGTATTAAGATATGCGGCATCACCCGTGTTGAAGATGCGTTGCTGGCGGCAAATCTTGGCGCGGATGCCGTGGGATTCGTATTTTACGAAAAATCACCGCGTTTTATATCGCCCTTGGCAGCGGCGAAGATTGTTTGCGAATTGCCACCGTTGGTGTCGGCGGTCGGTTTGTTTGTTAACGCCACGCAGCAGCAGATTGATGCAACGCTTGCCGTTTGTCCGCTGGATGTATTGCAGTTGCACGGCGATGAAACAGCGGAATTTTGCGCCGCTCAAACGCGCCGGGTGATGAAGGCGGTAGCGATTCGTCAGGCGGCGGATGTCGAGGCGGTTGCCGCCTATGCTTGCCCGGTGTTGCTCGATGCCAAAGCGCCGTCGGGCGTGTATGGCGGTGCGGGCAAGGTGTTCGATTGGTCGCTGGTTGCCGGCTTGCAACACACCCACCCGTTATTGCTGGCCGGAGGCTTGGATGCAGGCAATGTCGATGCGGCGCTGAACGTTCGCCATTGGCATGCACTGGATGTATCCTCGGGGGTTGAATCCGCGCCCGGTATTAAGGATGCTGAAAAACTACGGCGATTTATGGCGCATATGCAGGCGAGCGGAACGGCGGACCATTCGAATGGTGGAGAATTCAGTGAGTAAGGACGCATGAATTGAGCAAGCAAACATCAATGTACGATTTTGAGATTCGCCATGCCCCCGATGCAGGCGGCCATTTCGATGGTTTCGGCGGCAAATACGCAGCCGAAACCCTGATGGGGCCGTTGGCCGAGTTGGAAGCGGCGTTTTATGCGTCGTGGGAGGATGAATCCTTTCAGAACGAGCGTTTGCGGCTGCTGCAGCAATACGTCGGCAGGCCAACACCGTTGTATCACGCCGAGCGCTTATCGCGCGAAATCGGCGGTGCGCAGATTTTGCTCAAGCGCGAGGATTTAACCCATACCGGCGCGCACAAAATCAACAATACCATCGGTCAGGGCTTGCTGGCCCGACGCATGGGTAAAAAGCGCGTGATTGCCGAAACAGGTGCCGGTCAACACGGCGTGGCGACGGCAACAGTTGCCGCCATGTTCGATATGCAATGCGATGTTTATATGGGCCGCGAGGATATGCAGCGGCAAGCGCCGAATGTGTTTCGCATGGAATTGCTCGGCGCGCGCGTAATTCCGGTCGATTCGGGAACGGCAACGCTGAAGGATGCACTGAACGAAGCCTTGCGCGATTGGGTGGCCAGTTGTCAAGACACCTTTTACATTATCGGCACAGTCGCCGGGCCGCATCCGTATCCGCTGATGGTGCGCCAGTATCATACGGTCATCGGCCAGGAAGCGCGGGCGCAGTGTCTGGCGCAATTCGGGTGTCTGCCGGATATGGCGGTGGCTTGCGTGGGCGGCGGTTCCAATGCGATGGGCTTATTGCATCCATTGCGCGACGACGATATTCGTTTGGTGGCCGTGGAAGCCGCCGGGCACGGATTGGACGGCGATGCGCATGCGGCATCGTTGGCGGCTGGCCGCCCCGGTATTTTGCACGGTAATTTGACGTATTTATTGGAAGACGACGAAGGGCAGATCAAGGGCACGCACAGTATTTCGGCGGGGCTGGATTATCCCGGCGTCGGCCCCGAACTGGCGGCGATGTATGAGGCTGGGGAGCTTGAACTTGAAGCGGCTACCGATGAAGAAGCCTTGCAGGCATTTTCCCGCTTGTCGCGTTGCGAGGGAATCTTGCCGGCACTGGAATCAAGCCATGCGCTGGCCGCCGCGATGCGTTTGGCGGCGGATATGCAGCCGGAGCAGATGTTGTTGGTGAATTTATCCGGGCGCGGCGATAAGGATTTGGATACGGTGGTGAAAATAGTCGAGGATCAGAAGGCTGCGGGGCAAACGCCATGAGTTTAGATCGTTTGCACAATTGTTTTGCGCGTTGCGCCGCCGAAGGGCGGGCGGCGCTGATCGGTTATTTAACGGCTGGCGATCCCGATCCGGCGACATCGGAAAAATTGCTGCATGTGCTTGCCCGGCATGCGGATATTATTGAAATCGGTATGCCGTTTTCCGATCCGATGGCCGACGGGCCGACCATTCAGGCGGCCAGCGAGCGGGCCTTGGCTGCTGGAACCCACATGCGCGATGTATTCCGGCTTGCTTTGAGTGTGCGCAAGGCAAGTCCGCAAGCGGGTATTGTGCTGATGGGGTATGCCAATGTTGCGTTTGCCATGGGTTTTGAACATTTCGCCGAGCAAGCAGCGCTGGCGGGTGTCGATGGGGTGTTGATTGTCGATATTCCACCGGAAGAAGCGGGTGATTTCGATGCTGCACTTCAAGCGCACGGTCTGCACAGTATTCGATTGGTTGCACCCACGTCATCGACGGCGCGGCGGGAATTGGCGGCACAAACGGCCAACGGATTCATTTATTATGTTTCGCTGACCGGCATTACCGGTGCGGAAATGGGCGATGTGGATGAGATTCGTGTGCAGACGGATGCCTTACGCAAGCAAGCCGAACTGCCGATTTGTGTCGGGTTTGGTATCAAAACCGCGCAACAGGCGCAGGCAGTGGCGAAATTTGCCGATGGGGTGGTGATTGGCAGCCATTTTGTGAGCTGCATCACAATACATCAGGGTGACGAATCTGCTATGCTGGCCGAATTGGACAAAACTTGCGCCGCCATGCGGGTGGCGATGAACAAGGAGTGCGCCGTTGAGGATTAAGGTTCTGGGCTGTTATGGCGGTCAATTGTTGGGCTTTCATTTGACCTCATTTCTGGTCAACGATTCGATTCTGCTCGATGCCGGATCGCCGACCGAGGCGCTTGATTTGGAAGATCAGTTCTCCATTCGACATATTTTTGTTTCGCACACCCATCTCGATCACATCAAAGATATTGCTTTTCTCGCCGATAACCGTTCGCTGAAACGTTTGGGTGGTGCGGATGGCAACCGGCAAATTGTTGTGCACAGCCTGCCGGAAAATATCGAAGTGATGCGCAATGATTTTTTTAACAACCGGGTGTGGCCCGATTTTTCGTGCATTCCGTCGGCCAGCGATCCGATTTTGGTCTTCGAGCCGATTGAAGCGGAGCAAACCGTTGAAGTCGATGGTGTTCGCGTGACGGCCATTCCGGTTAATCATCCGGTACCATGCACCGGTTTTCTGCTTGATCAGGGCGATAAACAATTCATCTACACCGCCGACACCGGCAGCACCGAACGCATCTGGGAAGTGGCCAACGCACAGCCCAATCTGAAAGGTGTGATTGTCGATTGCTCATTCCCCAACACCTATGAACATTTGGCCAGTGTTAGCGGCCATTTAACGCCGAACGGCATGGCTGCCGAACTGGCCAAATTCGATAAACTCGGCAAGGTTCCTGTTTATCTGTATCATATGAAACCGGAAACGCTCGATGTGTTGACCGCCGAGGTGGAATCGCTTTTTCTGCCGCACCTGCGTATGCTGACGCAGGTCGATGAATTACTGATTTAGGAGCATTCACACCATGAACTGGATTACCCGTTTGATCGAAACGCCGAAAAACATCCTTGGCGGTGGCCGTTCGCCGACCCCGGAAGGCTTGTGGATCAAATGCCCCGATTGCGCGGAAACGGTGTACAACAAAGAGATGGAGCGCAGCCTGATGGTGTGCCCGAAATGCGGTCATCATCATCGTATTGATGCGGCCAACCGCGCCGATTTTCTGTTCGATGCCGGTACATGCGAAATCATGGACAGCGGCTTGCGCTCCAAAGATGTACTGGAATTCCGCGATAAAAAGAAATATCGCGATCGCATCCGCGAAGCCGGAAAAAAAGCCGGTGAAGATGATTCGGTGCGCAATTATCTCGGCGATATTGGCGGCCATACGGTGTCGGCCTCTATTTTCGAATTCGCCTATATGGGCGGCAGCATGGGTTCGGTAGCCGGTGAAAAAATCGTTCGTGGTATGGAGCGTTCGCTGGAACGCAATTGCCCCTATGTGCTGGTTGCCGCCTCCGGTGGTGCGCGCATGCAGGAAGGTGTGCTGTCGTTGATGCAGATGGCCAAAACATCGGCGACCACCAAACGTATGCAGCAGGCGCGTATTCCGTTTATTTGTCTGTTGACCCATCCGACCATGGGTGGCGTATCCGCTTCGATGGCCTGGTTGGGCGATGTGGTGTTGGCCGAGCCGGGGGCGTTAATCGGTTTTGCCGGGCCACGGGTGATTCGCGAAACGGTCAATCAGGAATTGCCCAAAGGCTTTCAGTCCGCCGAATTTCTGCTCGAACACGGCCTGATCGATGCCATTGTTGATCGGCGTGAATTGCCTGCTTATTTGAAAACGCTGCTTGATCAACTGACGCAGCAGCCGTATCGCCAGCACTGATTCATCTTTAGTAGAATACTTCAGCAAAACATTGGCAGAAAAAAACAGCATTGAGGCATGGATCGCCGGTCTCGGTGCGCCGTCTGCCGACCGCGATTACAAACCGGGTCATGCGCGCATGCAGGCATTGTTGCAGGCTATGCCGTTGCGTCGCCCACGCTTGCGCATTCGTATTGCCGGTACGAACGGTAAGGGCTCGACGGCGTTTATGCTTGCTGCGGCGTTGCAAGCGAGCGGATTGAAGGTCGGTTTATACACTTCGCCGCATATTCACCATTTCAACGAACGTATTCGCATCAACGGACATGCAGCAACAGATGATGTGCTGCTTGCGCTGATGCCTGCGATTATTGGCAAGGCAAAAGAAATTGATGCCTCCTATTTTGAAGTAGCAACAGCGCTGGCGCTTACGTGTTTTTCCGCTGCCCAAGTCGATGTCGAAATTCTCGAAGCCGGTGTCGGCGCGCGTCTGGATGCAACCACCGCCGTGCCTGCCGATATGGGCCTGCTTACCCCGGTGGCGCTCGATCATCAAGCATGGCTGGGCGAAACGCTGGCCGAAATCGCTGGCGAAAAGGCGCATGTGTTCGATGTTTGCCGCTGGCGAATCAGTGTTGAACAGGAAAACGTCGTCCGCCAGCAAATCGACAAACGCCACCCTGATGTGCAATACGTTAGCAGGCCACCCGGCAAGTTGCCGCTACGCATGCACGGTGCGCATCAGCAGCAGAATGCGGCGCTGGCGCTGGCGGCGCTCGCATCGCTGCAAAAAGAATACGACATCGGCGATATGGATGTTGCACAACAGGCCGTCGCGCAAACGGTTGTGCCTGGCCGCTTGCAGAAAATTCAGCATGGCAGGCAGTGTTTCTGGCTGGATGCAGCGCACAACCGGCATGCGGTCGATGCGATCCTGCCGGAGTTGCAGGCAATTGCGCCCTTCGATGCCGTGTTTGTGTTTACACGCGAAGATCGCGATCTGCGCGATGTCTTGCCGTTGTTTCAACCGCTGACCGGGTGTTTGATTAGCGGAACGGAATCGGCTGTGGCCGATGCCGTTTACAACTCACTGGAGCAAGCACTGGAACACGAGTGTTCGCAGAAAAACGGCGCATATCTGATACTCGGTTCGTTTCTGACAGTAGCTGCAGCAGAGGATTGCTTACAGAAGCAGCTGGCTGACAGCGGTTAATCGATGGTAAACCCTTTCGCGCCACGGCGCATGCCGACCGGGCCGGTGCGTGTCATTTCGATGATGCCGTAAGGCGCGACTTGTTCAAGAAAGCCATCCAATTTTTCTGCTGTGCCGGTTAATTCCAGCGTCAGATAGCTTATTTCGACATGATCGACGATTTTGGCGCGCACTTCTTCTGCCAATTGCACGGCTTCAGCCCGGTTATCGGCATGGGTTGCCAGTTTGACCAGCAGCATTTCGCGTTCCATATGCACAAGATGGGAAATATCCTCGACCTTGATGACGGGAATCAGCTTGTTTAACTGCTTTTTGATTTGCTCGACCACATGGTCGTCGCCGCGTGTGACCAGTGTCATGCGGCTCATCGAGGCATCCAGTGTCGGGGCCACATTCAGGCTTTCGATATTGTAACCACGCGCCGAAAACAGACCGGCAATGCGGGTCAATACACCGAATTCGTTTTCCACCAAGACTGTGATTGTATGTCTCATGCCAGCACCATCTCATTCAATGCTGCCCCGGCAGGCACCATTGGATACACATTTTCTTCCCGGGATACGGCGACATCAAGGATGACGAAACGATCTTCGGCGGCCAGCGCCGTATCAATCGCTGCATCCAGTTCATCAAGCCTGTCCACACGAATACCGATACCGCCGTATGCTTCGGCCATTTTGACGAAATCGGGCAGCGAATCGAAATAGGATTGCGAATAACGCGATTCGTAAATCATCTCTTGCCATTGGCGAACCATGCCCATGTAGCCGTTGTTCAGGATGATGACGATGACCGGCAGGTTGTACTGGAAGGCCATGGAAAATTCCTGACTGCACATCTGAATCGACGAATCGCCGGTAAATACAATCACCTTTTCATCCGGCATGGCCACTTGCGCGCCGATACCGGCGGGCAGACCGTAACCCATGGTCCCCAAGCCGCCGGAGGTCAGCCAGCGGTGTGGTCGGTTAAAGCCGTAGTGTTGTGCAGCCCACATTTGATGCTGCCCCACATCGGTGGAAACAATGGCATTGCCTGCGGTTTTTTCATGCACGCGTTTGATTACTGTTTGCGGTTTGATTGGCCCGTCTTGCGGCTGCTCAAATGCCAACGAATCTTTGCCGCGCCATTCGTTGATTTGCTCCCACCACAGGGTCGTCGCTTCTGCATCCGGCTGCGCGTTGCGGCGGGCAATTTCTTCGAGCAGTTGTTTCAGCACCACGCCGACATCGCCGACAATCGGCAGATGCGCATGGATATTTTTGGAAATCGACGACGGATCGACATCAATATGAATCACCTTGGCATCCGGTGCAAAGGCTTCCAGCCTGCCGGTCACACGATCGTCGAAGCGCGCACCGACGGCAACCAGTAAATCGCAATGCGATACCGCCATATTCGCTTCATATGTGCCGTGCATGCCGAGCATGCCGAGGAAATGCTCGTCGTCGTGCGGTATGCCGCCCAGTCCCATCAGGGTGTTGGTGACCGGCGCATTCAGGGTATGCGAAAGCTCTCTGAGCAGTGCTGCACTGCCAACCGAGCTCAGCACGCCGCCACCGGTATAAAGCACCGGACGCTTGGCCGTAAACATGGATTTGACGGCTTTTTTAATCTGCCCCGGATGACCGTGGGTGACTGGCTGATAGGAGCGCATATTCACTTCTTCCGGCCAGATAAATTCGCAGGATTCGCCGCTAATATCCTTGGGAATATCCACCAATACCGGGCCGGGGCGGCCAGTGGTGGCAATATGAAAGGCCTGCCGGATAATCAGCGCCATATCCTCGACGCGTTTGACCAAAAAGTTGTGTTTGGTGGCCGAACGGGTGATGCCGACAATATCCGCTTCTTGAAATGCATCGTTACCGATCAGGCTGGACGGTACTTGCCCGGAAAAACAGACGGTGGGAATCGAATCGGCATAGGAATCGGCCAATCCGGTCACCGCATTGGTTGCACCCGGGCCGGAGGTGACTAATGCCACGCCACACTTTCCAGACACGCGCGAATAACCGTTGGCGGCATGCAGCGCGCCCTGCTCATGGCGAACTAAATAGTGTTTGATGTGGCTCTGCTTGAAGATTGCATCGTAAATATGCAGCACCGCGCCGCCCGGATAACCAAAAATGGTATCCACGTTTTCGCGTTTCAGGCATTCAACTAGGATTTCAGCGCCAGTCATCTTCATGGGAATCGTTTATACCACCTTATTTCAATTGGCTAGCGACCTTAGGCAGAGGGGCGAAACGTGTCAATCCTTGGTTCGCCGCGCAAAAGCATTCAAAATGCTTTTCGGCAACCCGTATCGGCCATATTGTG
>JAJRWP010000051.1 GCA_021545645.1 Zetaproteobacteria bacterium
GGTGGCCTTGCTGAGCAGCATGCAACTGCCGACCGGCAATCAGAAACGTGGTTGGAATCACGGCGGCATCGATGCGGCTTTGGGACTGGCTGCCGATGTGCAACGCGGTGTGTGGTCGCTGCATGGCGATGCGTGGCAAATCCATCCGTTCAAAGGCAACGATGACGGCCTGCGCAATCGCGATTATGCACGCACAACCGTCACCCTCGGCCTAGATGCCCCGCTTTTTTCATTTCCACTGCAATGGCTGCTGCAAATACAGGGTGGCAGCTCTCCTTACCGCAGCGGAATAGGCGAACTTGATCAATCGCCGTGGCTGGTCAGTTTTGCACTGCGCTGGCACGGTGAAAAACAGACATGGACAGTCGGTTTTGTCGAAAACATCGCGCAACGTTCGACACAGGATTTCGGCCTACTGCTCAGCACTTCAATCGATTTTGCCGACTAAAAGCTGAGAGACCGAAGGCTGACTGTCGGGACTTGAATCAGGCTTAGTGTTTTCCGGATTTATGTGTGAAATAGGTCGCCAGCGATACCAGTAAAATGCCGCCGCCCATATAGAGGATGTTCAGCGGATTATCGAAGGTAACGTGCAAAACGTTCTTGAAAAACGCCACCACCAGAATCATCAACACCACCTTGACCAAACGATCCTTCAAATCATCTAGGGTGTTAATCATCAGAATACTGCTGGCCTGATCCCCTTCATGCGCAATATCGATTTTGCTGATAAACAACTCGTACAGGCCGAGACTGAAAATCAACAGCACCGTACCGAGCAGAAAATCATCGACAGCCGAAATAATCTGGCCGACCGCCTCGACATGGAAATCCGGATAATCAACGCCCATAAAGGTGATTTCAATAAATTGCCAAGCCAGATGCAGCATGTTCTCGGCGGCCAATACAAACAGCATCACCATCGCTATCATGGACGACAGCACCGCCAAAATCACAATATAGCGGCTGTTCCATAAAAACCATTCAAATGCGCGTTCAATCATCGTTCACTCCCGTATTTTACCATTCAATCTATGTTTCTTGCTATGCCTGCACGGCTTTGCTAAGCGCCGCACTATCCAAAATCTTGTTGTCCACTTTGCAATAAGCTGTCTGTTCATCGGCATAAATTTCCACTTCCACCACACCTTGCACGGCAAGCAAACGCGCCCTCAGCGCCGCTTCGGCGTCCTCATCTTCAACCGCAATACGCAATGTGCGATTGGCGGCAAAACGTGGCTGCGGCATGAATAGCGCAACAGCAAACCACATCGCCAACAAACCGGAAATAATCAGAAACGCCTCGGCCTCGTTCTGCAAAGCCGGTTGATACAATAAGCCGCCGAGAAGTCCGCCGACAAACGCACCGAAAAACTGGCAGGTGTTGAACACGCCGACCGCCGTTCCCTTAGCCGAAGCCGGAGCCATCTTGGAAACCAGCGACGGCAGCGTCGCCTCCAATACATTGAAACCGACAAAAAATAGAAACAGTGTGCCCGCGATGAAGGTCAGGGTTTTCGGCAATACCGCCATCAAGGCCAAACCAAGCACCAGCATCAGAATCGCCGAAACAAACACCTGCTTCATCTTGCGCCGCGATTCGGCAATAATGACAAACGGTATCATCAGCAAAAACGAACCCGCCATCACCGGCAAATAGAGCTTCCACTGCGTCGAACCTTCAAGAATCGGGTTCGCCGGGTCCATCAGCACCATCGGCAGCACCACAAACATCGCAGTCAGTGCCGCATGCAATACAAACACGCCGAAATCCAAGCGCAGCAATTCTCGATTGCGCATCACCTGCGCAAACATCCCCGCCGTCACCTCGGCATCGCGGTGATGTACTTGCTGTTTCGGATCGGGCACAACCAGATAAAGAAAGAGAATGCTGAACAAGGCCAACGCACCGGTCAGCCAGAAAATACCATCGACACCGATCATGCCGCCCAACAGCGGCCCCAGCACCATCGAAACCATGAACGACACACCGATAGTCATGCCGATCATAGCCATTGCCTTGGTGCGGTGCTCTTCGCGTGTTAAATCGGCAGTCAGCGCGATAATCGCTGCCGCCACCGCCCCGGAACCCTGAATAATTCGCCCAATCAGCACGCCGGTAATCGAATCGGAGCTCGCCGCAACCACACTACCGATGGCAAACAGCAACATACCAGCGGCAATCACCGGCTTGCGGCCGATTTTGTCGGACAACATGCCGAACGGAATCTGCAATGCCGCCTGCGTTAGGCCATATGCACCGAGCGCCAGTCCAACCAGCATCGGATTCTCGGCAGCGCCTTGCAAACCATGCGCATACGGCGCAAACACTGGCAAAATAAGAAAAAGACCAAGCATGCGCAGGCCGAAAATTGCCGCCAGCGATACCGCCGATTTGCGTTCTTCCGCGCTCATCGATGCACTGTTGTGTTTACCAGCCAAAACCGCCTACCTCCCCGAATCGGATTGTTCGTCGCACTAGGCCGCATGCTGGGGATTCACCCGCCGCTGTGCAAGTAAACATCCCAAACATAAAAAACAAAGCGGCCAGCGCTCCTTTCGGAAAACGCTGGCCGCTTGTTTATATCATTGAACGTCTAATCTTTGGACGGTTCAACAAGCAACCGCCCATATCATACTACTTAATCATCAGACTTATCTGATTCATCATCATTGTCAGCATTCAGACCCTGTGGCAAGACGTCAACCACCGAGCTATTGCCGCTCGCATCCGTCGCCGTGACTCTGAGAATCATCGCTGGGGCTTCAATTTCGAGAA
>JAJRWP010000052.1 GCA_021545645.1 Zetaproteobacteria bacterium
TTAACAGGCTTAACAATAACAATACGCCAAGCGGCCCCCAGCGGCTTAAGGCCAACAAGTACATATTATGCGGGTGGGCAGGCGTGATAGAGGTTAAAGCCAGCTCAGGATAGGCTGCCTTAACCGCAGCGACGGAACTTGGATAGCCGCCCGTACCGACGCCTGAGAACGGATGCGATTGCCATACTTTAACTGCCGTGAACCATAGCGACCAACGCTGTTCGGCATGCTTAAAATTACCTTGTTGCATGCTTTGCATGCTTTGTATGGTCCATTGGATACGTTCTTGCGCGGGGCCAAGGGCTAAAACCGCCAGCAATAGGGCAAACACCGTTGCGGCGATGAGTATTTTTAACGGCGTGCGGATGCGCAGTAGTTTCCAGATGACAAAGAGCGGTAGAAATGCCGCAATGATGTAACCGCTTCGGCCTTCGGCTAAAAACACCATCATGATTGCAAAAATTGCCAATAACCATGCGCTGTAGCGTTTTCCAGTACTTTGTAGATACCCCCAGTGCAATAACCATGCCGCCCAGAAGCCATAGACGAAACCGAATCCAATATGGCCGATATGGCCTGTGGGATCGCTGGCGCTGGAGCCATCTTTGGCAAAATCAATCAGTTCGAGAAATTGTCCTAGGCAGAAAATAAGATGGGCGGCGAGACCGGTGCTTAGCAGCAGCATGAAGATTCGCCGGTGTTGTTGCTTGGCAAGGGCGATGGCGACAAGCGGAATCAGCAGCCAGTACCACTGCCGGGAAACGATATGCAGACCCCATGCGCGGTCGTGGCTCCATATCAGGCCGAACACAACCAGTGTGAAATAAGCCAGCAAAGCCAAGCACAGATGCCTGTGTTGCCGCCAAAGCAGCCTGCTACCGCTGATAAGTTGACCTGAAATCAGACCGATAGCGAGCGCGCCGCCGAGCGCGGCATTGGTCGCGGCAACCGAAAAAGGAAAGGCGGAAGCGGCAAAAAATATGAGTGCAAGGTTCAGTTGCTCAAGACGGTGGACGAGTGCCGGAGGTAGAAAACGCATCAGCTTGATTCCTGCATAACGCGCTGAACTTTAGTCCATACCCATTCGCCTTGCATCTCTTTCAGGCATTGGCTGCTGCTATCCGGGCGGCGGTCGCAGCCTTCCAATTGGCAGGGAACACAATCCTGCTGTCCCTGTAATAAGGAAATATTGCCCCGTTGCTGCATGCCCGCAGGTGAAGATGCCTGCCATGGGCTATTGCCTTCGAAACCGTTCGGCCACGGCCCCCAAATGCGCGGGTCGGTCGGCCCGAATAGGGCAATCACTGGTGTGCCGGTGGTCGCCGCCAGATGTGTGTTGGCGGTATCCAATCCGACATAAGCCTCGGCATGATGGCTAAGGCAGGCCAATTGCTGCCAGTTCAATTTTCCGGCCAATACACGAACCGTATTATTTGCAAACCCTTCGGCCAGTTGCATTGCCTGATTTGCCTCAGCGGGAGAGCCGGTAATGACGATGCGCAGGCCTTGTTGCGTAGCAAATGCCATCAAATCGCGCCATGCATCCCTGCGCCACCATTTGTACGGCCAGCGGGCAAAGGGGTGGATGTGCAGATAATCCGTATGTTTATCCCATGCCAAGGCGGAGAATACCGATTGCGTGTCTTCTTCAGTCCAATCGATATTGATGTTTCGACAAGCGGGAAGCTGTGCCGCTTCGGCCAATCCGCAAGCCAGACTGACCATGTGTCGGCCCGGCGTATAATCAAGCCATGTGGCAGCCATGCGCCGTTTCCAAGCATCTTGCGAACGTTCTGCATTGATTAGCGCATGTGTCGATTTGGCTGCGGCCAGCGCAAACAGCATGGCGCGGTCGGTCGAGGGCAAGGCGAAGGCTATATCGTATTTGCGTAGCAGGCGCATGCTCAGCATTAGTTGGCGATGCCATGCTGTGTGCTGATCGACGATGAAAACTTGTTTGGCGTAGTTTTGATTTTCAAGTATCGCCTCGGTTCCGGGGGCGACCAGCCAGTCCACGTCATATCCGGCCTTGGTGAGCGAGCGGGCCAGCGGTGTAGTCAATAAAACATCGCCGAGATACCGGCAGACGACCATCAGGGCGCGAATGTCAGTGTCTCCAGAAATAAATGGCGCAGAAAATGGCAATGCCGAGCAGGAATGCAGCGGCATTTTTGTGTTCGCGATGCTGAATCACCAGCGGCCACGAGAACGAGCCCACGGTGTTTTTTGCCGGCGTCAAACGCGGGAAAAACAGCGGCACGTCGATGGACCACTTGCGGTATGCCTCGCCGAATAATTTATCCATGTGTTGCGCTTCTTCGCGAATTACAGGGCGATAAATCATCGCAAAAGCAAGCAGCGCGAGGGCGGTGACCCATGCATGACCGGACATCACGCAAAAACCGATGAGCAGTAGAAGATTTGCCACATACAGTGGATTGCGCGTGTGTGCATAAGGCCCGGCAGTCGCCAATGCTTGGTTTTTGTCGATATGCCCGCTCGACCACATGCGCCCGGCTTCGCCAAGCACCACCAGCGCGCCACCGATAGCCAGTAACATGGGGGTAGGGTCGGCAAGCACAATCAGCAGCACCGCAACGGGTGCTGTCGCCGCAATACGGTGGCTGGCGAACCAAGCTTCGATGTCGTTGTACCAGTCGGGAATCACATTACCTCCGATAGCCAGCGCATCCTACACAGCGCGTGCCGCATGTCTCTATTTTGCCCGAATCGGGTGCTTGATGCCGATTGGTTCTCGCCAAGCTATCAATTTATTGCATATGCTCGAATCGCGGTCATTGTGCTAAACTATGGCAATGGTAAGCGATTTTCATTTTGCGGCGACGCCGCATATCCATTCCGGTAACGGCAAGCGCGCAATTCTTGGCGCATTAGTTGGCGGTTTTGGCGAGCGGGTGTTGCTGGTCACCGGCGGACACTCGTTCGATACGTCGCCGATGTGCCAGCAGCTTTTGGAAACCTTATCCGAACATCAGGAGGTGCGGCATTTGCGGGTCAGCGGCGAGCCGTCGCCGTCGTTGATCGATGCGGCGGTGAATGAATACCACCATTTCGATCCCGGTTGCGTGCTGGCGATTGGCGGCGGCAGCGCGGTTGATGCGGGCAAAGCGATTGCCGGACTTTTGCCGCTCGGTCATTCGGTGATGGAGTATTTGGAAGGGGTTGGCAAAGGCCGTGATTATCATGGGCCGAGTACGCCGTTTATCGCCGTGCCGACCACCGCCGGAACGGGTGGTGAAACAAGCAAGAATGCGGTGCTTTCGGAAATCGGCGATGGTGGATTCAAAAAGTCCTTCCGCCACGACATGCTGGTGGCGCGGCATATTATTCTCGATGCTGAACTCACATTATCCTGTCCTGCTGAGGTGACCGCCGCCTGCGGCATGGATGCGTTGACCCAGTTGCTCGAATCGTATGTATCCGGTGGCGCAAACCCGATGACCGATGCGCTGGCTTTGAGTGGTCTCAGGGCCATTCGCGATGCACTACCACGCGTTGTCGAGCATGGCGACGATGTAAAAGCGCGTGCGGCGATGCTGTATGCTTCGTCGATGTCCGGTATTACTTTGGCCAATGCGGGATTGGGCAGTGTGCACGGTTTGGCGTCGCCGTTGGGGGCGTTTTTTCCGATTCCGCACGGCGTGGTTTGCGGTACGCTGGTACATGCGGCGACGGCTTTGAATCTAAAAGCCATGCAGGAACGCGAGGCCGGTCATCCAGCATTGGCGAAATATGCCGAGGCCGGGCGTGTGTTGTGCGATCAGCAGGGTTTGCGTGATGATGCTGCCCGGCAACTATTGTTGGATAAGTTGCAAACGTGGACGGCGCAGTTGCAGATGCAGCGGCTCGGTGTTTTCGGTATCGGCGAGGCGGATATTCCGCGCATTGTTGCCAACAGTCGCGGTAACAGCATGCAAAGCAATCCAATTATACTAACCGACGAGGAAATCGCCGGGCTTATTCGTTGTCGGCTTTAGCTTCTGCTGATTTTTCGCTGTCTTCTTTTTGTATGTGAATCAATTCGCCCCAGGCATCGCGCAGATATTCATAAGCCGACCACAACGTAAGCAGTGCAGCGACCCACAGCAGCAGCAGTCCAATCATATGCATATTCAAGCCGAAGACTTCGATATGCAGCAGCAGTAAAATAATCGACACCATCTGCACCGCTGTTTTCCATTTGCCGAGCGACGATACATGCACAATGCTGGATACCTGTGCCAACCATTCGCGCAGGGCACTAATCACGATTTCCCGACCGATAATAATCGCTGCCAGCAGCGCCGGGGCACGGTCCGTTTCGACCAGCAGTACCAGTGCGGTAACGACCAGAAGTTTATCGGCGACCGGATCGAGAAAACGACCGAATGCCGTCACTTCGTTGCGGCTGCGCGCCAGATAACCGTCCAGCCAGTCGGTGGCGGCAGCCAGTCCGAACAGCGCCGCTGCCGAAATATAACCGAGATTTCCAGGCACATAAAAAGCGACTGCGAACAGCGGAATGAGCAATACGCGCGAAATCGTCAATTGGTTGGATAAGGTCCAAGTCATAGGCTGCATTGTTGACCCATGTGCTGCGTGGGTAAAGGGTTTAATTGCCGTTTGATTGAATATCCGGGAAACATCAAGAACCCTAATCTGCATGTGGTTAACAGTTTCTGGAAGTTGTCCACAGATTTTGTGGATAACTTATTGAATAACTTTCTGTTTGCTTGAAAATATTCCGTTGCAAAGGCAAGCGCAAATGCACGCCTGTTTTTTATGCATGCCAAATAACACAATTAAATCATTTGCTTATATGTAAAAACTTATGCGTTTCATTTGCATGACCGGCGAAAGTTAAAAAAATATTCGGGGCTGACACCTAATAAAATTCTTTGAGCAACATTTTCAGGTCTTTCAGTTGCTCTTTTGAATTAGCCAGATTAAACCTCCACTCGCACTCTTTCAAGAATAGTTCAAAATGCTGTCTTGGTATTCCATTAA
>JAJRWP010000053.1 GCA_021545645.1 Zetaproteobacteria bacterium
GACGCGTGAACAGATGAAGATGTTTCTCACCCGTCTCGGTTTTGCATCCAAAATGGTGGTCACCGGCGATACCACGCAGGTGGATTTGCCCGGCAAACATCACAGCGGATTGCTGCATGCATTGCAGGTCTTGGATGGTCTGAAATCGGTTGGGATTTGCCGTTTGCAGGGGCGCGATGTGGTGCGTCACCGGCTGGTCGAGGAGATTGTTGCAGCTTATGAAAAAAATGAGGCGGGAGAATGATTGCGATGTTGCTCTTGGGGGGAATGTATTGATTGCAGTGATGCTGGATAGTGGTGTGGTGCGCAACGAAGTGCCGGATGATGCGGTGGTGCGCCATGCGGTGGCGGCGGCTTGCATGCAGGCGGGTATCAGCCGGCAGGTGAGTTTGTGTGTGCGTTTTGCCGATGATGCGGCGATTCGCGAGCTAAACAAACAGTGGCGCAACAAGGATGCGGCAACCGATGTGTTGTCGTTTCCTATGCAGCAAGGGCCGGAGATTGATTTCGACGAATCACTTGGCGATATTATTCTATCGTGGCCGTTTGTTTGCCGCGAAGCCGAGCGTTTGAATCTTGGCGCAACGGAGCATGCTCAGCATTTGATTGTGCACGGCGTATTTCATTTGCTGGGTTTTGTGCATGGCGAAGATATAGATGCCGAGCGTATGCAGGCCATGGAAAGCCGCGCCATGCGTCATCTTGGCCTACACGACCCGTATGCTTTGGGAAGCGATCATGTTTGACGGTTTGTTGGAGCGTTTCCGGCAGCGCATGCTGGTGCGGTTGCGTCCTGGCCGCGATGAAGAAGAGTTGCTGGCGCTGATCGGCAATGCCGAGGCGGTGCAATCCGACGAACATCGTCGCATGCTGGAAAATCTGGTCATGTTTCGCGATGTGCGGGTGCGTGAATTGATGGTGCCGCGTTCGGAAATTTTTGCTTTGGATAAGGCGATGAAACTGGATGCTGCGGTGCAAAGCATCACCGGCACGGATTTCTCTAAATTGCCCGTGTACGACGGCGATCTCGATCATATCATCGGCATGATTCATGCGTGGGATGTGTTTGCCGCCAGTATTCGCGGTGAAAAAAAGATGCTCACCGAATTTCTCAGTCCGTGCCTGAATGCGCCGGAATCGGAGTTGGTGCTCGGCCTGCTCAGCCGCATGAAACGTGCTGGTGTGCATATCGCCGTGGTCACCGATGAATACGGCGGTACTGGCGGGCTGGTTACCCTTTCCGATTTGCTGACCGAGATTGTCGGTTCGATGGATGAGGCGGGTGAATCTGTGCCCAGCGAGGAATATGTACGGCAACCGGATGGCAGTTTGATTGTGCACGGGCGCATGCATGTCGAAGATATTGAAGAGCAATTGCATGTGCAGTTGCCAGATGGCGATTACGACACCGTTGGCGGCCTGATTACCAGCTTGTGCGGGCGTATTCCCCGGCGCGGCGAGCGCTTGGAATTGGCCGGGCTGTGCATTGATGTTTTGGAGGCCGAACCGAGACGGGTGTTGCGCCTGCGCATCGCCTTGCCTAGCCATGCAACTGGGCGCTAATCGGAAAAATAACCGTTTGATTGCGCGCCTGCGTGTGCTGGCTGCATTGTTGTGCGGTGCGGCGATGCCGTTCGCTTTTTCTCCCTACGATCACAAATGGTTGGCGATTGCGGCGTTAACCGCTTGGCTTTTGCTGCTCAAAGAACGCGGTTTTTCCCTTGGCTATGCCTTCGGCCTCGGTTGGTTTGGTGTTGGCGCATGGTGGCTGGCTCCGACTTTTCATATATTCGGGACCTTGGCATGGGTTTGGGCGGTTGTCGCGGCGTTTGCCGTTGGCGCGGTCTTGGCGGTATTTCCGGCATTGCTGGCATGGCTGAGTTTACGGCTTGCCGACAATCGGGAGCGTATGTTGCTGCTGTTGCCACTGCTTGTGGTCGGCGAAGAATGGCTGCGCGGAAATCTGTTCACCGGTCTGCCGTGGACGCCGCTGGGCAGTTTATTACTCGATACCCCGGCCATCGGTTGGGCGGCATGGTTCGGCGTGTATGGCGCGGCGTTGCTGCCGGTCGGCTTGGCGGCAGCATTGGCCGGGTTATTGATTAGCGGCAAGCCTGTTCGTGCGGCTGTTATCTTGGCGCTGTTGCTGATTGCCTGTATTGCTGCGCCGTCGCCCTATATGGCGGAAGGGAAAAAACACCGTGTGGCGCTGGTGCAGGCGAATATTCCGCAGCAGTTGAAATGGGATGCGGGCTTTCTCAACGATACCATGCAACGTTATGCCCGGTTGAGTCGCGAGGCAGCGCAGCGCAGCGATTTGATCGTCTGGCCGGAGGTGGCTATTCCCTTGTTTCTCGAACGCGCGCCGGAATGGCGGCGCTGGTTGCTGGCGCAGATGCGCGACTGGGGCAAGCCGGTGCTGTTCGGCGGTTTGAAGCTCGGCGACGACGGGCGCAGTGCTTACAACGGCCTGTATTTGTTTCAGCCGGGTGTGGAAAAGCTTGAATTCGTCGGCAAACGGCATTTGGTCCCATTTGGTGAATATGTGCCGTCGTGGCTGCCGTTTTTGCACGCGTTGGTTCCCAATATTGCCGATTTTAAGCCGACCAGCGATACAGGGACGTTACCGGCCAATGCCGGGCGTTATGGTTCGCTGATTTGTTATGAAGCGATTTTCCCGGAACAAGGGCGCTATCGCGCTGCGCAGGCTGCGGTGCTAATCAATGTAACCAATGATGCATGGTACGGGCGCACACCGGCGACTTGGCAGCATTTACAGGCGGCGCGCATGCGGGCGGTGGAAAATGGCCGGTATTTGCTGCGTGCAGCCAATACCGGGGTGTCGGCGATCGTTGCGCCGGATGGTGCGGTGCTGCAAAGCATCCCGTGGTTCGAGCAGGGTGTTGTCTACGGCGAATACCGCGCATCGCGGGTGCAGACGCCGTATTTGCGTTGGGGTGATATGCCGTTGCTGGCGTTGTTGCTGCCGCTGTTGATTATCGTTTTGTATCCACGCAGGCTGACGCTATGAATAAGCTTACCAACAGCGCGAAAAGCGATTCGGCGAAGCAGACGGTATGCGTGATCGGCGCAGGCTCTTGGGGTACGGCATTGGCCATGGTTTTGGCGCGGCACGGTCGGCCCGTGCGACTCTTGGCGCGCGATGCGGATACGGCGCATGCCATGCAGCAGGCGCGTTGCAATGCCGCTTATCTACCCGGCATTGATTTTCCGGATTCGCTAACGGTCGGCGTATGTTCCGCCGCCGCGTTGCGTGATAGTGGCGCAGTGGTTGTGGCCACGCCAAGCTCGGCGGCCGAATCGGTTTTGCCGTTGACTGCAGCCTGTGCAGGGCCGGTGATTGCTGCCTTTAAGGGTTTGAATCCGGATACCTTCGAGCGTACCGATAGTTTGTTATTGCGCCATGTCGGGCGCGGGCGAGCGGTGTTGTTGTCCGGTCCGTCGTTTGCTGCGGAGGTGGCCAGAGGCCTGCCGACAGCAATCACCATGGCTGCCGATGATATTGATTTGGCGGCGCAGGCGGCGGCTTTTTTCGACGATACAAGTTTCCGCATTTACAGCAGCGACGACATGATTGGTGTCGCACTCGGCGGCGCGTTGAAGAATGTGATTGCCATTGCTTCCGGCATTGCCGCCGGTTTAAAGTTGGGGCACAATGCCGAAGCGGCTTTGGTGACACGCGGTTTGGCCGAATTGATGCGGCTGGCCGAAGCTTCTGGGGCGCGCCGCGAAACGCTGATGGGATTATCCGGATTGGGCGATTTGGTATTGACTTGCACCGGCGATTTATCGCGCAATCGGCGCTTGGGCATGGCACTGGCCGAGGGTTTGAGTGTGGATAGGGCCAAGGCGCGAATCGGTCAGGTGGCCGAAGGCGTGCGCACGGCGCGTGCGGTGCATTTGCTGGCCGCCGAACAGGGCGTTGATGCGCCGTTGATGGATACGGTCTATCGGGTGGTGACGGGGCAATTGGATGCAGTGGCGGCGGTGAATAGCCTGATGGCGCGTCCCCAGCGCAGCGAGTTCTGATTTTTTATCCCGTGTTATTTTCCAGAAGTGTTTTATGAGTGATGAAGACGATTTATTCGACAAAGCCATGCGCGATGTGCGTCGGGCGCAGGAAAGTCCGCGCCGGGTTATGGATAAAAGCCGCAAGCAAATGCCGCGTGCGCCGCAGTGCAAACCAACGCAGCCGATGGCCGATGTTGCACCCGCATACCGTCCCGAACGCAGTGAAACACCGTGGATATTGAAGGCCGACGGTTTATCGGCGGAACGCATGCGCCAATTGAGCGCCGGTCGCCCGCCGGTTGATGCGGAAATCGATTTGCACGGCATGACGCAGGCGCAAGCCTTGCAAGCCTTGGCCAAAGCGTTTGAAGATGCGTTGTTTCAGGGTTGGCGGGTGTTGTCGCTGGTGCATGGGCGCGGCCTGCATTCGAAGGATAAACGTCCGGTGCTTAAGCAGGCCGTTTATCGCTGGCTGGGTGAAGGTCCGTATGCCGGTTGGGTGCTGGCGGCTATGCTGCGACCGGGAACGGGTGGCGGTTCGGCGTTGGTATTGCTGCGAAGGCGGCGTTGATTTTCTATTTGTGCATGCTGTTATAAATAGGTCAGCGGATCGGCGAGTTGCGGCGGCAGCGGCAGGGTTTGCCAGTCGAAATGAAAACTGGAATAGACCAGCAGTGCGCCGAGCAAGGTAAACGATAAACCCATCACAACAAACGCACCGATAATGATGAGCAGTGCCGAGCCGCCGCCAAGGCGGGCATGCGAAATCAGCCCTTGCCAGTTCAGGTATAAATTCCACATCCAGGCCAGCATGCCGAGAATCGGAATCCACGAAAAAATAAGCGGTGCGCTGCTGTAGGCGCAAATTTGGAAGGCTCCCGTTGTGTAGAGTGTCGAGGCACAGAATTTGCGCGCCGCCCAGCTCAGATACCATGCCCACATCCATGTGCCGATGATGCCGAACAACAGAGAAACCGGCAGGATGATAAAAATACTGATAAGGCCGGTGAACAGGCTGGCCATCAGTGCCGGAACGGCCAGATAAATCGATAGCAGCATCATGCTGTCGCGGTAGTCGCGGGCTGGCGGCATGGCCGCGAAATAATCGCTGGGCAGGCGCATAATGCCCTTGAATGCGCAGCTTAGCGTATCGCCGATGCGTTGGGCGGAAAAATACGGGATGGCAGTAGTCATTTTTTCTCCATGTCGATAATACAAAGGGGGAAATATACCCTTTGTGCAAGTGCGAAACATATCCTATAGTAGGCACATGCTACAGATGTCTAAATGGTCGGTGAATGTTGCAACGATTCGTGTGCAAATGCTTTCCCTGCTGGTTGCTGTCTTTGTATCGTTTTCCGTCGTCTTGCCCGCGCAGGCCAAGGATGCGAACCCCGCTTTGCCGCCGCCGACTGCTGTGCAAGACAGTCCGGCTGCGTTGGAAACCGTCGAGCCACCTGCTGATGCATCGGCAGGGGGTGTAAGCGATGCACTTTCCGCGTCGGATGATCAAAGTAATGTTGAAGTGTTTTCTTCAACACGCAAAGACGGTACAAAAGTCGAAGAATATTCACACCGTGGCCATGTTTACATGATCAAGGTGACGCCGCCGGGCGGTTTGCCGCCGTATTATCTGTACGATCAAACCGGTGATGGTAAGTTTTCGCGTCACCTGCCCGGTGGAATCAAGGGAATCGCGCCGCCTGAATGGGTGATTCAACGCTTCTGAACGCAGCACCTCCACGCCTACTGTTGATTACCGATCACGCCCGTTTTTCGGGCGAAGCATTCTTTGTGAAAACCGAAGCCGCATTGCGCGGCGGTGTCGATGCGGTTTTGGTGCGCGAAAAACAGATGGACAGCGCCCGTTTGCTGGCCTTTTGCGCCCGTTTGCGGGATATAACGCGCGCGCATAACGCCCGTCTTCTGGTGCATACACAGGCCGATGTGGCGCGCGCCGTGGAAGCCGACGGCGTGCATGTAGCCGCTTCCGGGATATGCGAAATCCCTGCCACACGGCGTTGGTTGAACACGTCTGAGATGAGTTTGTCCGCCTCCTGTCACGATGCCGACGAATTAAATGCGGCTGCCGCTGTTGGTGCTGATTTTGCGTTGCTGTCGCCAGTTTTTCCGACGACCAGTCACCCCGGCGCGGCGCATCTGGGGATAAAAAATTTTCGCAAGCTTGTCGCTGTCTCGCCGATGCCGGTCGTGGCGCTGGGCGGGATTACGCCGGAGAATCGTGCTAAATTAACGGATAGTTCCGTCGCAGCGATCAGTGCGATTCTTGATGCAGAGGATCCGCAACTTGCAGCAAGGCGCTTGCAAAGGTTGTAGGTTGAAAGCATATATCAACGTTTGGCATCGTTGATATCAAGCAGTCTAGAAATTGCTTTGCCTGCGTAGATTGATCCGTTGATATTAAGGTGATTTGTGTCCCGGTAGAATAATTCGCCATTTTTGGCCATGTGACATTGTTCGGTATCACAAAATAATCGTGAAATATCAATGAATTTAACCATTCTATTGTCGCCAACTGCTTTTTTTAGCAGTTGCGTAAATTTCTTTTTCTCTCTGTAAAAATAAGCACTGCTTTCAGAGCATTTATTGACCGGACCCAGCCCCAGTCCGAGCCGGCCTGCATATTTGCATTTTGCAGGTCGGAATGAAAAATGCGGAAGGTCTTCTATAATGTAGACGGCTTTGTTTGCCGCAGTCAGTGCTTTCACTGTTTCCCCAAAACTCTGTTTGAATTGCTCAAGCTGCGTGGGGCGGATTCGAAACTTCCAATATGCTGCCAACACAACTTTTGTGATGGATTCAGTGTGTATGACGGTTTGCATCACATCATGGAAGTGTTTGCTGTCCAGTTCCGGAAAACCATCCTGCATGAATAGCAATATATTGGTGGCAGGCAGCGATTTCGCCAAGCCCAGATAGACATGTTGTGCATGACTGTCACCAATAATGGCAATGTCCGGCCCAGTGTCTTTACGTGATTGCAGGCAGCCATGTTTCATGGCTGTTTTCTGTAGTTCAGCGGGCAAGCAGGGGTAGTAGGTTTGTAATTGCCGGAAGAATGCAGCATGGCCAATATCACCATGGTTGGCTTCATGAAGTGAGGGCGCGGATTGGCGGGATTGGAGGCCTTGGTGTTGATAGATTGTGTGTCCGGCGATGCCCAATGCAGCCAGAAACGATAGCAAGATAACGGATGTACTTAGTTTGTGTTTTCCGAACCTGCATGGGTGTTCAATCAGCTTATATGTTAACCAAGCAAGAATGAACGAAATAGCCACAGCCAATGCGCTTAGTTTGACAGTTAAAATATCGCTTTTTAGGATTTTGAGGAACGATAGCAGCACCCAATGCCATAAATATAATGGATAACTGATTAGCCCGACCCACAGTAAAAACCTGTTGGACAGTAAGTATCGATTGATCCATGCAGTATGGCCTGCCGATATGATCAGGGAAGTCCCCAATACAGGCAACAGCACCCACCAGCCCGGAAATGTCTGCCCACGGTCAATGAAAATAAAACCGGCCAGCAACAGAAGGAAGCCGACAGTGGATTGCAGGTTCGGAAAACAGCGGATAAATTCAGGTTTATGTAGAGCCATATACGCGATAACGCTGCCTGCCATCAGTTCCCAAAAACGCGAAAATGGCGAATAAAAAGATCCCGATGGGTCGTGTGCGACTTGATAAATACTGAAGGCAAACGACAGGATGCCGATAATAGCGACGGCCTTGAGAAAGTTTTTATGGTTTCTCCATACGATGATCATCAGCAATGGCCAGAAGATGTAAAATTGTTCTTCAATGGCCAAGCTCCATAAATGCAGCATGGGTTTGGTGGCGGCGGCATCGTCGAAATAACCGCTTTCCGACCATAAAAGAAAATTGGAAACAAACACTGCACCACCGGCGATGTGCTGACCAAGTGATTGATATTCTTCAGCCGTAAGAGCGAACCAGCCAAAAATCAGACTGGCTAGCATCACCGTAATTAATGCCGGCAGAATGCGGCGAATACGGCGAATATAGAATTCGCTAAAGCTAAATGTGTTTTTCTCGAGGTTTGAGAAGATGATGGACGATATCAGGAATCCGGAAATGACAAAAAAAATGTCAACGCCAATAAAGCCGATCAACGCACCCGGATAAGCGTGATACCAGAGAACACCGAGGATGGCGATTCCCCGCATGCCATCGATATCCGGTCGGTATTTTGGATGTGATAAAGGCGGCTGGTTGTCCGACTTAAGGCTCATCGCACTGCACTGCCATAGCTTATGTATGTATCGTTTGTTTCCACTTTTAGTGTCAGAAAATCAACATCTATTGATCAATCAGATGACTTGATCAATAGATGCTTTAACATTTCATTTGCAGCGTGCTCGGCTTTTGTCAGTTGCTCGGCATCCTGTGCGGAAAGACAAATTTTCCCGCAGGGTTTGTTGCCGCAGCGGCCGGGGTAGGAGCCGATTTCGACATCGGGAAACTGCTGCTGAATCTCTTCGAGCAACAGCGCGAAGCTGCTTTCGGCCATGGCCACCTCGATTTCCCGGCGCAGAAAAGGCGCACCGCCGAAATCCGGCAAAATAGCCTCCAGTTGCGAAGCGAAAATATCCGGCACACCGGCCAGCACATACACATTATTGATATGCGCACCCGGCGCGATGGTTTTTTCGCAACGAATCAAATGCGCACCGGCAGGCACGCGGCTCATACGCCTGCGTCCGGCATTCAGACCGTTTTCACCGTAATGCTCGGTCATCGCCTGCACAATATGGCGATGTTCGATCAGCGCTACGCCGAAGGCCTTGGCGACGGCATCCATGGTGATGTCGTCGTGCGTCGGGCCGATGCCGCCGCTGGTAATCACCGCATCGAATTCGCTGCGCAAGCGGTTGAGCGTTGTCACGATTCGTTCTTCGATATCCGGAACGACGGTGATTTCACCCAGTTTGCAGCCATAGGCGAATAGCTTTTGCGCCGAAAGATGCGCATTGGCTTCACGGGTTCTGCCGGAAAGGATTTCGTTGCCAATCACCAAGATGGCGGCGCTTTGATGTTTCATGACGCTATCCTGATGCACAAAAGGCGCTTCGCCAAGAGGGGAGTGGTTCTTTTTTGTGCCGCTTGCACCGCACTTACTGATAGCATGCGCCGATGCCCGTTTTAACCCTCAATCATTTGCACAAAGCCTTCGGCGCGCAGGTTTTGCTCGACGATATTTCGCTGACCATCGGTCGCGGCGTGCGTTTGGGCCTGATTGGTCGCAACGGCGAAGGTAAATCGACGTTGCTGAAAATCATGTGCGGGCAGGTGCAGTCCGATAGTGGCGAGGTGACCTTGCGCAGCGGTACGCGCATCGCTTATTTGCCGCAAGCGCCGCATTTCGAGGCCGGGCAGACGGTGTTTCAGGTGGTCGCAGGCGGTTTGGGGGCGGTGGCGGCGGCGCTGGATGCTTATCATGCGGCGTTGCAGACCTTGGCATCGGACACTTCGCCGCAGGCGTTGAAGCAGTTGGATGATAAGCAGGGGGAATTGGAACGCATCGGTGCATGGCAGTTTCATTCGCGTATCGAAACGGCGATTTCGCGGCTGAAATTGCAACCGGAGCGCGATGTCGGCGAGCTTTCCGGTGGTTGGTTACGGCGCGTGGCGCTGGCGCGGGCGGTGGTTTCCGAGCCGGATATTCTGCTGCTTGATGAGCCGACTAATCATCTGGATGTGGCCTCAATTGAGTGGTTGGAGGATTTTGTTGCTGCTTTTCCCGGCGCAGTGCTTTTTATTACCCATGATCGTTATTTTCTTGATGCGGTGGCCGAGGAAATCGTCGAACTGGATCGCGGCAAGTTGCGGCATTTTCCCTGTTCGTATGCCGAATATCTGGATAAAAAAGCCGAAATGCTGGCTGTCGAGGCCGCACAGCATCGTCGTTTCGATAAATTGCTGGCTGGTGAAGAGCGTTGGATAAGGCGTGGCATTCCGGCCAGAAGACGGCGCAACGAAGGGCGGGTGCGGGCATTGGAAGATTTGCGCGGCCAGCGTGCGGCACGGCGTTTGCGCGGCGGCGATGTGGCTTTGCGTGTGGCCGCCGGTGTTAAATCCGGCAAGATGCTGATGGAAGCCGTTGAGGTGTCGCAC
>JAJRWP010000054.1 GCA_021545645.1 Zetaproteobacteria bacterium
CCACAACCGGTTTATCTTTAGGCAGTTCATACATGCGTTTGGCCACCTCACCCAAGGGCATATGCATGGCTGCTCCGGCATGCCCCGCAGCCCATTCGCCAGCTTGCCGGACATCCAGCAAGGTATGCGGTTCGTTGCGCAGCTGCATATAATTCTCAACCGAAATACTTTTCACACCGGAAAGCTTCGGCGCAATAATCCGCTGCCACAGCATCCAGCCAATCAACAGGGCTAGAAACTATACACCGCATTCTGTTGCATGAATTGCATCGCTTTTCTCTCCTGTAAATACAAACAAAATATTTTTTGGCTTCTTCTGCTTTCTTCTAAAACTAGACAGGTACAGACAATGTCTTAAAGGGAGGGAAAAAGGAACATCGCCTGCACCCGTCAACTGTGCGGCTATTCACCCGCTACAACTGTGTTTAAACCCTAGCTTGGACAAAATTACTTCCATCAAACACCACTGGCTAAAGCCGGATTGCAATAAATTCGCGCCGATAAAAGCGGTGAACCACAGCCATGTCGGCTCGCTCAAATCAACACCGTTATAGTGGTAAGACAGAAAAAGACTAAGTAAAATAAACGAACCGGCAATAATCCGGATCATGCGTTGAATCGTCATCATCGAACTCCTTTTTTAATAATTTTAAGCTACGGCAGAGGGTTTGTTTCTCTGCCAGAGATAATACATCAGCGGCGTGACAAACAGAGTGAGAATTGTTGCCGCCAAGGTACCGAAGGCCATCGATACGCCAAGACCGCCGAAAACCGGATCGGTAATCATAATCGACGTACCGGCAATCACCGCCAGCGCAGTCAACAAAATAGGCCGCGCACGCACCGCGCCTGCTTCAAGCACTGCGGTTTTCACGTCATAACCCTGCTTGCGGTAATCAAGAATAAAATCAATCAACAAGGTCGAATTGCGCACCACAATCCCGGCCAGCGCGATCATGCCGATCATCGACGTGGCGGTGAACGGTTGGCCGGTAATCCAGTGGCCGGGGAAAATACCGATCATGGTCAGGGCTGTCGGTGCCATGACCAGCATCGGCAAAATGAGCTGCCCGTAATACGCCACCATCAGCAGATAAATCAGTATCAACGCCACAATAAATGCCGCCCCCAGATCGCGAAACACATCCAAGGTCAGGCGCATTTCACCGTCCCAAAGCATGTGGTAGCCGTAGGTATCTTGCGGCGTGGTTTTGGTAAAACGCATGCCGCCGGTTTTCAACGACGTGCCGGGCAACACCTGCTGTCCGTCCAATTCGCTATCCATCGCCAGCAAGGAATAAACCTGCGAACCCTGTTTCGGTTCGGCCATCACATACGTCACCTGATGCCCGTCTTTGCTGTAAATCGGCTTGGCGGCAATGCTTTGTTCAACCGTCGCAAAGGCCGATAGCGGAACCGGACCATGTTTACCGCTGACATAAATACGATTCAAATCTTCGCCATGCGCGCGCAGTGCTTTTGGCAATTGCACATGCAATTGAATCTGATGCCGCTCCTTTTTCACATGCAAAACACCGAAATCGTAACCGTCCAGAAAATCGCGCAGCGCAGTCTCAACCTGAACCGTCGCCACACCCAGTTGCGCAGCTTTTTCTTTGTTTACATTGATATTCAACTGCATCTGATCATCACCCACCGAATCATCAATATCGGTTACATCGTAGGTGTTTTCAAATGTATGGCGCACCGCTTTGGCCATCTTGCGTTGGGTTTGATAATCCGGCCCGTAAACCTCGGCCAGCAGCGTCGCACGCACCGGCGGTCCCGGTGGGTCTTCGACCAGTTTAATGCTGGTTTTCGGATGCGCAGCAAGCACCGGTTTCAACATCTGGCGCAATTCCAGAACAATCCCTGCCGAGCGAATTTCGCGCTTATGTTTATCCACCAGATTGACCCGAATATCGGCCAGATTGCTTCCCTTGCGCAACACCGCACCGCGCAGCATGCCGTTAAAATCAACCGGACCGCCCTGCCCGACAAAGGTTTCGTAATCGGTAACCATCGGATGAGCGCGCAGCACTTCGGCCACTTCTCTGGCCACCCGATCCGTTTCCTCAAGGGCTGCACCTTCGGGCAGATCAAGGGTGATGTTAAAGGTGTTGTTATTGCCTTTGGGCAACATCTTCAACTCGACAGAACCGGGTGTTAACGGCCCGTTGATACCCGACGGACGCAAAAACTGCCAACCGGGTTCCAACATGGTCAGCACAAACAGCATCAGCACAATCAGAGAGAATGTCCGGCGCACCGATTTGGACTCAACCAATGGTGTGGCAAGACGCATATATGTGCGATGAACAGCATCTTTTGGCGATGCGTCTTTTTCCTGCATCGTGGCATCGCTCATCTTGCATGGTAGCCAGCGCTGGGCAATCCACGGGGTAAACATATAGGCAATCACCAGCGATGCAGCCATAGCAATCGGGGTATTGAACGGAATCGGCCCCATATACGGCCCCATCATGCCAGTCACAAAGGCCATCGGGATAAATGCCAGAATTACGGCAATGGTGGCGATAATCGTCGGTTTTCCGGTCTCATTGGTGGCCATGACAATCAGGGCCGCCTTCTCTTTCAAACTCTTAGCACCGCTGCGCAGATGCCTGTGGATATTTTCAATAACCACAATCGCATCATCGACCAACAACCCCAGCGCCAAGATCAGCGCGAACAGGGTAATGCGGTTAATGGTTTGATCCGCCATCAAGCCGACGGCCAGCACAATGAACAAAATCAGCGGAATATTCATGGTCACAATCGCCGCTTCGCGCCAACCCAAAAACAACAACAGAATAATAATCACCGTACCGATAGCGATAGAAAGATGCTCAAGCAGCAGATTGACGGCAGCATTGGCACGTTCGCCGGAATCGCGGGTAATGGTCACCGTCACATTATCGGGAATAAAATCGCCTTTCAATTCATTCAGCTTCGCTTCGATGTTATCGGTGACCACCACGGCGTTAGTGCCGCGTTTTTTAGCCAATGTAATGGATACTGCAGGCCTTTGCGCCGCGCCTTTGCCCTGCGTCGCACCGAAACCGATTCGATGGTATTGATTCGCCTCGGCAGCGCCATCGCTAATGCTCGCCACATCACGCAAATATATGGCCTTATGCTGCCACTGTCCGACAATCAAGCGCCCCACTTCCGTGGCACTTTTCAAATAACCGTCGAGCCAGACTTTTATTTCCTGATTATTGCCGACCAGTTCGCCGCTTGGTCCGCCAGCATTGGCACTGAGCAATACCTGATGCAGTTGATCCAAGGCAATGTGATAAGCAGCTAGGCGTACCGGATCAAGCTGAATGCGAATCTGTCGATCATTCCCACCGATAATATCGGCCACAGATACCCCGTCCAAGGGAGCCAACTGATCGCGCACGCGCTCCGCCAGACGTTTTAACGCCAAACCATCCATTGCTGTCGAGGACAGGGTAATCACCGATACAGGCACATCATCGACATCCAGCGGCTTGACCAGCGGCTGCGATGCGCCGACCGGCAAACGATCCAGATTATGCATAATCCGGTCGTACAATTTAACCAAACTGGCTTCTTTATCCTCGCCGACATTGAACATCACCGTTACCACAGCCTGCGAATCCAGCGCTAAACCATAGGTATGATCCACACCAGTCATTTCGCGCAGCACCATCTCCAGTGGCCGGACAATCAGATTCTGCACCTCTTCCGGCGATGCACCCTGCATCTGCACAATCACATTGGCTGCCGGTACATCAATCGCCGGGTTTTCTTCGCGCGGCGTTACCATCAGGGCCAGCGCACCAATCAGAAAAATCAGCAGACTGAACATCGGCGTTAAATTGGAAAACATCGCCGCCTTGCCAAGACGACCGGCGATATTGAGTGGTTCAGGCGTATGCATGGTCTATTTCACCTGCACCTTCATGCCGGTTTGCAACGGCGGCTTACCACCCCAAGCAAGGACATCACCATCATGCAGACCGGCCAAAACTTCCACTTCAGCAGCACGCCGTTTGCCAACACGAATCTGGCGATAATGGGCAATTGCTTTGCCATCCACAATATAAACACCATGCAAACCACCCCGTTCAAGCACTGCCGCAGATGGAATCAAAAGCGCCTTGCGCATGCCGACATGAAAACTCACCTGCGCATACATGCCCGGATGCACTGCCGGATCCTGCTGCAAGGCAATTTTAATCAGAAACTGATGCGATACGGCATCCGCAGCCTCAACCACCTGACGGACAACACCGGATACACGGCGTTTCATCGAAGGAATATCCACTTCGACACTGTCTCCGGCATCAATACCGCTGACAAACTGCTCGGAAACATAGGTTCTGACCAGCAAACTGGCCGGATCTTCCAATGTAAGAATCGCCGCCCCCGGCTGCGCCAAATCGCCTTTACTCAGACGTTTTTCAACCACCACGCCATCGACCGGCGACAGCACCTCGGCATAGCCCAATTGATTGCGCGCTTGTGCCACTTGCGACTTGGCCACTTTGTAGCGCAAACGCACCCGATCCAGTTGTTGTTTGCTGGTCGCATGCTCGCGAAACAAGGATTCGTAGCGTTGCATATCCGCTTGCGCATCGGCCAGATCGGCTTCGGCCTGAACCAGCGTCTGTTTGGCATTGACCGGATCGACACGCACCAAAACCTGACCTTTCTTAACATGCTCGCCTTCGCGCACCGATAATGTCCGAATATATCCCGATATACGCGAACTGATTGATACACGATGATCGGATGTCACCGTGCCACTGGTCACATAATACGACGGCACAGCTACCGACTGCACCACCATGCTTTCGGCCTGTGTAAGCACTGCATCGCTGGCTGCATCTTGCGAACTGCCTTCATCGCTACACCCTTGTATCAATAAAACGCTGAGTAGCAAAAACGAAAACTTTCTGATCATTGAATGACCCCCTCATTGAGTACGCCGACAGCTAAAAACAATGCTGCCTGTGCAATTGTCGTGTCGTAATTGGCCCGAATCGCGGATAAACGTGTCTGATCCACTTGCAACTGGGCATCAAGCAGATCGGATGTTTTGGATAAACCCTGTGCATAACGTAGCGACTTAATCCGCAACGATTCGTCACTCTGTTTTAACGCCTCGCGCTCGCTTTCATCGCGTGCTTTGCTTTCGTCCAACATCCGCCATGCATGTGCGACATCGTTGCGGATTTGCTGTTTCCGGTCGTTAATATTCAGTTCCAGAGCGACAAGTTTAGCCTGTGCTGCACGCATTTTTGCTTTGTCCGCACCACCCGAAAACAGATTCATCCTCACTGTCGCGCCAACCATCGAATTGCGATGCTTTAATGCCAGTGCCGATGAATTCCATTCCTGTCCGGCCACCAAATCGACATGCGGCAAAAATGCGGCTTTGTTATAATCAATAGCGGCTAGAGCTTCCTGATATGCCTGTTCAAGCGCTTTTAAATCCGGTCGCGAAACCAGCGCCTGCGCTACCGCCTGCTGCAACGTAAAATGGTTTCCACCAAGATGCGGCTCCTCACCGGCAGCCAACGCCACACCATCATCCACGCCCATCACGCGCTGAAGGACTTCAAGCGATTGCGCATAGGCATTATTGGCTTCCTTGAGTTTGAGCTTGCTGCGCAACACATGCACGCGTGCATCCATCACATCGCTATCAATCAATACACCGCGTTTTTGCAACGCTTTTGTATCCTGATAATGCTTTTCAGCAGCGCTCACTGCTGTTTTGACGGCGTTGATAGCGGCAAAATTCTGACGTGCGCGCGCATAAGCGGAAATAGCCTGAAATATGACCTGTTGCTGCATATAATCATGATTAAAAACAGAGGCATCGGCCCGGCGATCCGCCTGCCTTCTGCCTGCCCATAAAGCCCCGCCCTGATAAATCGGCATACTCACGTTCAAGCGGGTTTGATAATTATTGATAAATCCGGGGTTGTTCAAAAAAGCCGGGCTGAAATCGGCAGCGGTAATCTGCTGCTGATTCAAACGGGTTCCGAAGTAATTACTCGGCGCATCGGTACGCAATACACCCGTAGACACATCAAGCCGGGGCATCAATCGGGCATTAGCCTGATCCTGACCGGCGCGCGCCTGCTCGATAGCACTGACATCGGCAGCCAACCAGCGGTTATGTTGCAACGCATAATCCACACCCTGCCGCAGGGTTGTAATCTCCATGGCTTGCGCTTCGGATACCATGGCTAATACGGTTGCGACAAGCATACTCATTATTAGATTATTCTTTGCTGATATATTGGACCAAAAAAACACGAATCACTCCCCTTCAACAGAGCTTGTACACATTTCCGGGCAATAAATCCGCTTCAACGCATGCACCAAATCGGCCAATGCCGGATTGGCAATGCGGTAAATGACCAATTGCCCTTGTTTCTCATTTTTAACCACACCGAGCAAACGCATCTTTGTTAGATGCTGCGAAAGATTCGATTGCGCCGCACCCGTTGCCTGCATCAATTCATTCACACACATTGGCCGATCAAGCAACAAACAAAGCACGGACAGGCGCAATTCATGTGCAATCGCCTTCAATCCTTGGCTGGCTTCTTTGACTTTATCTTTAGGTATTTCCTGCATGAGCGAATCATATTCTTATTTTATTATATATTCAACCCGTTATTTTCAATACCGCTTATTTACCCGGAAAACATTTGTTTACAAGCGTGAGCAACATCATGGTTTTTTGACCAAACGCCACAAATTCCGGTTGCCGACAGGCACAGATTTCCATTCGGAATGCTGTCCGCGTGGGATTTCAGCCGCACCGGTGACCAAAAAACCGCCCTCGCGCATGCAACGCGCCAGATTATCAATCACCTCCAGCCGCGCATCGACAGCGAAATAAATCAGCACATTGCGACAAAACACAATATCGAACGGCCCGTTTGCACGCATATCCGCCGCCAAACCGGGCGAGACGAGATTCGCACCCTTAAATTTCACCATATTACAAATCTCCGGCTTCAGCGACCAGTTGTTGCCATCTTGTTCGAAATATTTAATCAATAAACGCGCCGGCATGCCCCGCTGCACCTCAATTTGACTGTATTTCCCTGATGCCGCCTTCTGCAAAGCCTGCTCCGAAATATCCGTACCGACAATATGCACACGTTTGGCCGCTCCCGGCAGTGCCTCGGCAACCGTCATGGCAATCGAATAAGCCTCCTGGCCCGTCGATGAAGCCGCCGACCAAATACGGATAGCAGAACCATTGTTGGCCGTGCATTCCGGCAGCATCACATCGCGCAAGGCGTCAAAAGGATACTGGTCGCGGAAAAATAGCGTTTCGTTGGTGGTCATCGCATCGACCACCTGATTGGCCAACTCACCGTTGCGCTGCACTTTTATTTTATCGGCAAGGGCATTCAAATCGGCAAGTCCATGTTCGCGAACAAGCAGTTGCAAACGCGTGCGCAACAAATACATTTTACTTTCTTCAACAACCAAACCGCTCTGTTGAAGAAGGAATTCGCGCATGAATTCAAATTGCGGTTCTTGCATATACTCTCCCGTATTTGCGATTTTCCCTGCTACATATCGTCATCACTGCAGCGGCAATCTCATCCAATGGCAATACCTCATGCGCTGCGCCGCATGCCAGCGTTGCACCGGGCATACCCCAAACCACGCTGCTCGCCTGATCCTGTGCAATCACATAACCTTTTGCCTCGCTAATCGCTTTTGCGCCAGCCGCACCATCCTCGCCCATGCCGGTAAGCACCACGGCAAGCGTGCGAATGCGCGGAGCCAGTGTCGCTAGGGAAAAAAACATCGGATCAACCGCCGGTCGGCAATGATGAACAGCGGGGCTATCGACAAGATGGCATAATAAATTCATGCCCTGCCTGCTCAGCTCAAGGTGCACATCGCCCGGCGCGATATAAATATGCCCGCCTTGCAGAGCCGTCCCCTCGTCGGCCAGCGAGCAAGTCAGTGCCGTTTCCCGTTCCAATCGTTCGCTAAGCGATTGCAAAAACAGTTTCGGCATATGCTGGGTCAGCACAATCGGTACCTTCAACGAATCCGGCAACGCACTGAGAAGCGTATGTAAGGCCTGCGGACCACCGGTGCTGGCTCCGATAGCGATCACATCTGGAACACCGATGCTCACCGCCTTGTTCATTTCAGGCTGCGGTTTGATTGTACTTAAATTCTGCCGCCTTGTTGCCGATTGCCGCCTTGTTGCCGATTGCCGGTTTGTTTTGCCGACGGCTTGTAAACGTGGATACAGCGATGCAATCAAATCGGCCTTTGCATCGCGTACCGAAGACCCCGGTTTAAGAATAAAATCAAATGCCCCTGCATCCAAGGCCGCCACCGTTAAATCGGCTTCGCTTTCATCGCCGCAGGTCAAAACAATCGCTTTCACCGCCGGATGTTCTTTGCGCATCACATGCAGTGTTTGCATACCGTCCATACGCGGCATCGTCATATCCAAGGTAATTACATCGGGTTTCAGCGCGGCTATTTTGGCCAGTGCATCTTCGCCGTCACGGGCTTCGCCGACAATCTCGACATCGGCCATATCGGCCATGCATTTCTTGAGAAAATGCCGGAAAACCGGTGAATCATCGGCAATAAGCAGGCGAATCATTGCTGGTAGGCCACGCCGAGAAGATCAAGCTTACTTTTAATCATCTCTATATCGAACGGCTTCATCACATATTCATCGGCCCCGGCAGCCAAGGCTTTCATCATCGAAGGGATGCTCGCTTCCGTGGTCACCATAATCACCATCGGCTGCTGTTTGTGCTCGTCCATCTCGCGAATCGACACCAGAAAGTCATAGCCGTTCATCACCGGCATATTCCAATCGAGCATCACCAACTTCACATCAGGATGTTCGCGCAACGTGTCCAGCGCCTGCTGACCGTCTTCGCATTTCAACACTTCGAAATCGAGCGATTTCATAATGCGTCCAAGTGACACGCGCACCACGCGCGCATCGTCCACCACCATCACTTTTCCAAACATATCACCTCCGAATTTGCAAACATCAGTGTCGTAGCGGTTGTTCAACCGTTGCATCGCCTAGACCGCCAGCCGTGCCCTCTTCCGGCAAGCTAAGCGCCAATAAACGATCCACATTGGCGATAACCGTCACCCTATCGTCAGATTTCAGCACCCCTTCGCCAATCTGACGCCAAACCGGTGCAAGCGTGTCCGGCGTATTTTCATAATGCTGCATATCCATCGCCGCAACCTCGCCGACTTCATCGACAAGCAGCCCCACATCTTCGCCCTGACCGCTTTGCACAATCACCACATGAGTACTTTTCCCGGTTTCGTTTTCATCCATATTCACCAATTTGCGCACATCCACCTCGGTAATAATCCGCCCACGCAAATTGATTAAGCCAAGCACCACAGGCGGGGCCAGAGGCATCGGCGTCAATTGCTGTTGCACAATCACCTCCAACACCTGATCGACGGGAAAACCAAGCCACTGCTGACCAACCCGGCAACTGAAAAACTCACTGCTATGCAAGGATTCACGTTCATGCTGTACCGAATCGCTCATAGTGGCCTCCCGCCGACCAATGCCGGACGTTCGTAATCGTTGCGCGCAGCCAGTTCTCCGCACACCGGATCCATATGGCTGGGATGCAATTCGCCAAGGCAAGTGGCCAAGCCTTGTCTGTCCATTTTGCTCAACACCGCATGAAAATGCTGCCGACGCTGTGTATCGTCGTCAGCAGGCGGTGAAGATGAAATGGCAATCACCGGCACCTCAGCAAGCCGCGATTCACTTTTAACCCACGCCGCCAGTGCAAAACCATCCAAACGCGGCATTTCCAAATCCGTAAGAATCACATCCGGGATTTGTTGTTTGAGAATCTCACGCGCAGCCTCGCCATCGGGCGCGTACCACACCTCGTAATTCATGCTTTCCAGCACCGGAATCAGCATGGTTCTGAAAAACGGCGCGTCTTCGGCAAACAAAATACTGCGCCGCCCTTCAGCCGCCATATTATTGCGCGAATCGAACCAATCGGGATCGGCGAGCTTGAGCAATTCAAACACATCGACCACTTCCGTCGCCTTGTCGTTAAGTACCGCCGTACCGATGAACAGTGCATCGTTGGATTTCATTTCGATATTGAGCGCGGTTTCGAGAATATCTTCCACCGCATCCACCTGTAAACACATGCGCTTGCCGTTATCGGAAAGAATCAGGCAACACACCTCGTCCACATCATCCTGCTCTTTACCGAGAATATGATTCCAACGCAACACAGGCAGAACCTCGCCGCGATACTGCAACACCTCCCGGTCTGCGGATTTTTCGATACGCGTCGCCGGAATTTTTTCCAGCCGCTCGATCAGCAGCATCGGAATCGCATAGTGTTGACTGGCAGACTTGAAAATAAGCGTGTGCTGCCGGTCTTCAAGCTGTCCATCCTGCATCGCTTCGTCTGCGGCAATATCGGAAGCCATTTCCGCCTCTGCCGGTATGGCCAAATTCTGAATGAGTCCGTTGCACTCCAAAATCGGCACAACACTGCCATCACCGAGAATGCTGCAACCGGCAAAAGCTACAGCATCGTGAAAATGCATGCCCAACGGCTTCACCACCAGCTCTTCAGCGCCAAGAATTTCATCGACAAACAAACCGATCCGCCGGTTGCCCGCGTGTACCACCACAATCGAACCGTGTGCATCACTCACCTGATCATCGCTAAGACCCAAACACGCGCGCAAGCCAACCACCGGCAGCAACTGACCGCGCAAACGGAAAAACGGCTGCCCGGCCACCTTGCACCAGTGCGGCGAACCGCTATCGGCCGACAACAATTCCTGCACGCTCATTTGCGGCAAGGCAAACAACTGATCGGCACATTTCACCAGCATGCCGGAGATAATGGCCATGGTCAGCGGAATGCGAATACGCAACGTCGTCCCCTGCCCCGGTTCGCTTTGAATTTCGACACTGCCACCGGCTTTTTCGATAGCATTTCTGACCACATCCATGCCCACGCCGCGACCCGATATATTGCTCACTTTCTCGGCAGTAGAAAGCCCGGCATGGAAAATAAGCTGTAGCGCCGCCGCATCGCTGATCGAAGCCGCTGCGTCTTCGCTAATCACCCCCATGTCCACGGCTTTGGCCTTAACACGGGCAGCGTCGATGCCAGCACCGTCGTCGCTGATTAAAATAACAATCGAACCGGCTTCCTGCGCTGCTTTTAAGGTCAGGGTTCCGCAATCGGGTTTACCGTTTGCCAAGCGATCCGATGGCATTTCAACACCGTGATCGCAACTGTTGCGGATAATATGCGTCAACGGGTCTTTAAGGGCTGCAAGAATGGTGCGATCAAGCTCCGTCTCCTGCCCTTCCGTCACCACGCGTATTTTTTTATTCAACTGTCTGCCCATATCGCGCACGATACGCGGCACGGTTCCCCATATCGTCGAAATCGGCTGCATGCGCGTTTTCAACAACTGATCCTGCAAACCCTCGGTAATATGGTTGAGATCGCGGCTGACCGGAACCAAGCCTTTTAATGCTTCCAAGGTTCCCTGCGCTGCGCCGCCATCCTGCAAGGCCACACCACCCAGACCCGAAACCAGCTGCATCAAACGGTTGCGCGTCAATACCAATTCGCCGACCTGATTCATCAACGAATCAAGCACCGGAACCTCCACACGAATGGTTTCCGCCGCCCGCGCCGCCGGTGCTGCGCTGCTCTTGCTTTCAGTGGCGTTGCTGTCGTCAACAGGCTTGGCAGGCTCTGCCGCCGGTTTTTCGACAGCCTGAATACCCTCAACAACCTGAATATCCGGTTTTTCCTGCACCGTTGAAATATCGGCAGCCGTTTGCACATCGTTTTTATCGGTGGCTTTAGAACTTTCGCCGCGCCAAGTAATTTCAGCGCCACTGCCGGCGCAACACCAATATCTTTGATTCCGTTAAATCCGACCTCTAAAACCTTTTCCGGCGTCGTTAAATCTGCGCCAAGCAATAGCTCGCGAATATCGGCGAAATCTTCCAACCATGCCACGTCTTGTTGCTGTTCATCCGCCGCCACGTCCGCAGGCATTTCAGCAGCATCCGAAGCCTCTTCTTGCACTTTGCTGACTGCCGAATCAGCAGTCGAATCACCACCCAAATCAATCAGCCGCTCAGCTGCATGCAAACGCCGGATTAATGCCGAATTATCCACTTCCGGTTCTTGGTTGCTGGCCTGCAAGGCATCGAGAATCACCTGAATGGCATCGGCGCATTCCAGCAACATCGAAATAATCTCCGCTGTGGCTGCGTATTTTTTGGCACGCATCTTGCCCAGCACATTTTCCCCGGCATGCGCCACACTTTCCAGATTTTTCAAGCCGATAAAACCGCAACTTCCCTTGACGGTATGCACAGTTCTGAAAATGGAATCCAACAACGAGGCATCATCCGGGCTTGCCTCAAGGTCCATCAATTGTTGCTCAATCGAGGCCATGTTTTCATTGCTCTCGACAAGAAACTCGCTTAGCAGTTCTTCATCCATCATCCGTCTCCCTTCGCCGATTCAATCGGACTTTCCGGGTAAATCGTCAAAACAATAAATCATTTAAAACAACATACCGCCGACCAATTCCACCAGCGCATCCGGCTCGAACGGCTTAACCAGCCATGCAGAAATACCCGATTCATGGCCAACGCTCTTTTTTTCTTCGCCGGATTCGGTGGTCAACATGACAATCGGCGTCGCCGCATATGCGGGCAATTTCCTGATATTCTGAATCATCGTCAGGCCATCCATATTGGGCATATTCAAATCGGTAAGAATCAAATCGTAGGGCGCAGGCGATTGCTGTGCTTTGGCCAAACCTTCAGCACCGTCGCGCGCTTCCTCGACCTCGAAATCCACCGCCACCAACGTCCGTTTAACGGTGATTCTGACCATCGTTGAGTCCTCAACGATTAAAATTCTCGGTGCGCCACTCATTTTTCACTCCTTCGTTTATCTTTCATCCGTTTATCGGCCATCCCGTTCATAATTCCTCCCTCAATACCTGACGCTCCTCTTCCATCACGTAGCGTTTCTCGACCTCGTCTTTCCACAAAGCTTCTGCGGGCGCTTGCGCATGTTGGGCAAGCGCCCAATCGGACAAACACGCTTCCACATTTCTCAAGCGTTGCATCACCCGGTCGATGTTCTGAAAATCGGTCAATGCCGCCATGATGTCGTCGGCAATCACCCCTTCGGCATCCCGATCCATGGCATCGGTCAGTTTAACCAGACCGTCTTCGGTACTTGCATTGAGTAAATCCAGCGCCCCTGCCACCTGTTTGTGCAGCACGCTAAGAAGTCGTTTGTCAGCCGTTTGCGGCCAGACGGATTGTTGCATCACTTCGCCCTCCTTGGCGGTTTCGCTCGGCAACCGCATTTCGTGTTTAGCTGTATTTTGCTCATCTTCATCAACGTTGCTTTCAATACTTGTTCCAATATTTTCAGCAAAATCCGGGCCATTTTCCGCCGTTTTATCGCCTTTGCTATCGTCCACAGCAGCATCTTCACCAGTTACCGTCTTTTGTTTATCGGCAGCAAGCGAAGAATCTTTTGCGATTAATTTTTCTTCCTTCGGATTTTCGCCATTTTCAACTGTTTGAGGCGGCATATCCGGTGTGTTTTCCACAACAGTGTTTTTATCCGTTTCGGCCAGTACCCCACGCCTGCAAAACAACATTTTCGCGGCATTTTCCGGCATATCCATTTCTTCGATTTGTGATCCAGCAAGCAAATGCATGCGGCTTCCATGCGCCTGTTGTCCGTGCGGAAAAAACGTCTCCAGCGCCTGAAAAACAACATTCTGCGATTGCCTGTCCGGCAACAAATAAGCTGTCAGCATCCAGCCGCGCCGCCATGCTTCGCGGTAAATCTGCGTCCAATCAGCATGGCTGGAAGCCAATAAACGCTCAACATCCACATCTTCGATAATCACCGCATCGCCGAGCACGGTTTGCATAAAATCAAATGCCACTTTCTGCTGCCGTAATGGCTCAGGACGGCCATGATAAAGTGCCCGGCTGAGCAATTGACGCGCCATAAACACATCGTGGAAATAATCGGGCGAACCGACATCAATATCCAAACGCTCGTAGCTGCGCGCCGCATCGCGCAAACCTTCGATCATCGCCGCATCGCGCGGTAACACCATCAATTTCGGCGGCGTCCACCACTTCACCTTGGCTTTGCGCGCATCCAGCATGCGCGCCACCTCGTGAAACCACATTTCAAGCAGCGAATCCTCACCACCGGATGCTTCCTCGGGATACAACATAATCACCTTGCATCCCTTGAGCAGCGGCATCAGCGATTGGCTATCAAATCCGTACCATGCATTAACCTGCGCCTCCATTTCGCAGCCGGTGCGTTCTTCGGCACGTTCGGCAGCCGCCTGCATGCGTGCCTGCCGCTGCTGCAAAATATCCGGTTGGCCGGGGCAAAGTACATGAATTGCCAGTTTATGATGTTTCTCGGCCATTTCTTCCATCATCGCCGGTAAACCTTCATGCCAACCGAGAAAAATCATGCGCAAATCCCAAGCTTCTGGCCATGAAAAGGCTTTTAGCGGGGTGTTTTGGTTGTCGGATTCGCTTACAGGAGAAGCCCGCATGGCGCGTTGCATGAGCGCCGACCAAGTTGACGGCTCGCTGCCCAAACCCACCACATCGGTAAATAGCATGTCTTTTCCAAGCTGTTTTAAATCTGAAAACAATACAAATTCACCGTCCTGACGCCGCCCCGCCAGCAGATTGAGGCCACCAGAAAAACAAAATGCCAGCCAATCCTCAAGCCGCACCTTGCACTGCCCATCCGATACATACGATGCCGCCGCATCGGCCTCAAGATTCAATTCCCATGCCACCGCATAAAGACCCGTTTCGCCATTCACCGCATCCAGCATACGCGTCCCCAACTCCGGCATATGCGCACAGTGATGCATCTGATACAGCATACGCGCCTTCAACGATGCCGAATCGAGAACATCCATAGCCAATGAGTCGCGGTATACACCGAGTACATCTGCAGGCAATGCCGCATCGCAAATCACCATGCCATGTGTGTCATTGCCAACCTCGGCAGCAGATGCTTCACGCATCATGGCGTGCAAATCGGCAATCGCCGCGCGGTCACGCCAGCCGGCAAACACCGATTGGAAAAGAAAGGTGAAACGCACACCGGAAAGCCGGAACCTGCGCAACACATCGCGTTCGCCCGCATCCACATGGCGCACGGCAAGCCAGCGGCCAATACCGCGCGCACCACTGGCTACCGGGCCAAAAAATATCCATGCCGAGGCAAACGAACGGCGCATGCGTGCGCACATGCGATCGAACACCTTCAATATCGGCAGCGCCTGCTCGCTGCAACCGGCAAACAGCA
>JAJRWP010000055.1 GCA_021545645.1 Zetaproteobacteria bacterium
GCTTCTCGGCCTCGCCGCGATAAACCTCGCGTTCGGCTGTTGCAACCAGAACCTTGATGGTACTCACTAGCCTTTGGCCTCCATCTTCTCTGCCTTGGTCACAGCCTGATCAATCGAACCGATCATGTAGAAAGCCTGTTCCGGCAGATGGTCGTACTCGCCGTCAAGGATGGCTTTGAAGCCCTTGATGGTATCTTCGCGTTTGCAATAAATGCCCGGAGAACCGGTGAACACCTCGGCGACGTGGAACGGTTGCGACAGAAAACGCTGCATTTTACGTGCGCGGGTCACCACCTGCTTGTCGTCGTCGGAAAGCTCATCCATGCCGAGAATAGCAATAATGTCCTGCAACTCTTTGTAGCGTTGCAAGGTCTGCTGCACACCGGTTGCCACCGCATAATGCTCGACACCAATCACTTTCGGGTCCAACTGACGGGACGTGGAATCAAGCGGATCAACCGCCGGATAAATACCCAATTCGGCGATTTGACGCGACAACACAATCGTCGAATCCAAATGCGCAAACGTGGTCGCCGGTGCCGGATCGGTCAAATCATCCGCAGGCACATACACAGCCTGCACCGAAGTGATGGAGCCGACCTTGGTGGATGCAATACGTTCCTGCAATCGACCCATTTCTTCAGCCAGATTCGGCTGATAACCCACTGCCGACGGCATGCGTCCGAGCAGTGCGGAAACCTCAACACCAGCCAGCGAGTAACGGTAGATGTTATCGATAAACATCAACACGTCGCGGCCTTCGTCGCGGAAATATTCAGCCATGGTCAAACCGGTCAGCGCCACACGCAAACGGTTGCCCGGAGGCTCGTTCATCTGTCCGTAAACCAGTGCCACTTTATCCAGCACGTTGGATTCTTTCATCTCGTAGTAGAAATCGTTGCCTTCGCGGGTACGCTCGCCAACACCGGCAAACACCGAATAACCACCGTGCGCTTTAGCGATATTGTTAATCAATTCCATCATGTTCACAGTTTTGCCGACGCCAGCACCGCCAAACAGGCCAACCTTGCCGCCCTTGGCAATCGGAGCCATCAAATCAATGACCTTGATGCCGGTTTCCAAAATATCCTGCGCTGGAGCCAGTTCCTCGAATGCCGGTGCCTGACGGTGAATCGCCCAGCGCTCTTCGGATTCGACTTCCTCGCCTTCAAAATCGATACCGCGACCCAGCACATCAATGATGCGGCCCAGTGTCTTGATGCCGACCGGAACCTTGATGGGCTCGCCCGTATCCCTGACTTCCATGCCGCGATGCAAACCATCGGTAGAACCCATGGCAATCGCACGCACGGTATTATCGCCGAGATGCTGTTGTATTTCCAAGGTCAACTCAGCCTCATCAATGACCACTGCATTGTAAATGGCAGGCAAATCGCCCGCTGAAAAGCGAATATCGACAACCGGTCCAATGACCTGTACAACTGTTCCAACGCTCATATTTCTGACCTCTCTTACGAATCTATAATCTTTTTACTAACCGGCAGCCGCGCCACCAGCGACAATTTCCGCCAGTTCCTGCGTAATCGCTGCTTGCCGTGCTTTGTTATACGTAATCTGCAAATCCTTGACCATGCTCTTGGCATTGTCGGTCGCACTTTTCATCGCCACCATACGTGCCGACTGTTCGCATGCCTTGTTTTCCAGTACGCCGTGATAGACCAAGGATTCGATAAAACGACGCAGCAAACCATCAAGAACAACCTGACTGTCCGGCTCGTAAATATAATCCCAGTAACCGGGATGCGACGGCTCTTCGCTGACCGGACAGGGCAGCAATTGCGTCAATGTCGGTTTCTGGCTCATGGTATTGACAAATTCGCTAAACAGCAGGTGAACCTCATCGAAATCGCCAGCGACGAAACGGTCCATAGCCAGTCCGACCCCCCCCAAAACATCGGACAACTCCGGCGAATCGGGAATATCTTCAATACTACCGGCAATGGTGACCCCGAAACGGCGCATAAACGCACCACCACGGCGACCGATATTAATCACTTCGACTTCGACACCCTGCTGCTGATTTTTAATCGTCTGCACCGCAAGCCGCAAGGCATTGGTATTCAAACCGCCGCACAGGCCTTTATCGGTACTGACCAGCACAATGGCGATACGTTTGACAGTTTCGCGCGGCGTGAAAAAGCTGTGCTGATATTCCGGATGCGCCTGCATCAAATTGGCAATCACCTGCCGGATACCCTCGGCATAAGAACGCGCATCCAACACACGCTGCTGCGCCTTGCGCATCTTGCTGGCCGCAACCATCTCCATCGCCTTGGTAATCTTGGCGGTGTTCTGGACGGCTTTTATTTGTCCGCGTATTTCTTTAGCTGACGCCACGTAGTGCTCCCTTCTCCGGCCTAGTAAGTGCCGTTGGCCTTGAAATCGGCAATGGCTTTATCAAGGCCTTCGACGATTTCATCGGTCAGTGCGGGGTTGGCATCGAAATTAGCCATCAAATCGCCTGCATTCGATTTCAAATGCGCCTGCAGTGCTTTCTCGAAAGCGCTGATTTTATCGGCATCGACATCGTCCAAATCGCCGTTATTCAGTGCATACAAGCTGGCCGACATCTGCGCCACACTCATCGGATCGTTCTCATTTTGCTTGAGAATCTCGGTACCGCGTTTGCCGCGCTCAATCTGTTTGCGTGTTGCCGCATCCAAATCGGAGGCAAACTGCGCAAATGCCGCCAACTCGCGGTACTGAGCAAGGTCCAAACGCAAACCGCCGCCGACCTTCTTCATCGCCTTGGTTTGCGCCGCGCCACCAACACGCGATACGGAAAGGCCAGCATTCACAGCCGGACGTTGGCCGGAGTTGAACAGGCTGGTCTCAAGGAAAATCTGCCCGTCGGTAATGGAAATCACGTTGGTCGGCACGAATGCGGACACATCGCCTTCCTGTGTTTCGATAATCGGCAGCGCCGTCAGCGAACCGGTTTTTCCCTTCACTTTGCCGTCGGTGAATTTCTCGACGTATTCCTCGCTGACGCGCGACGCACGCTCCAGCAAACGCGAATGCAAATAAAACACATCGCCCGGATAAGCTTCGCGGCCTGGAGGGCGTCGCAAAATCAGCGACACCTGACGGTAGGCCCAAGCCTGCTTGGTCAGATCATCATAAACAATCAGCGCATCTTCGCCGCGATCGCGGAAATATTCGCCCATCGTGCAACCGGTATACGGCGCGAGATATTGCAGCGCTGCCGATTCGGAGGCGCTGGCGGCAACGACAATGGTATGATCCATCGCGCCGTGCTCTTTCAGTGTGCGCACCACATTGGCAACGGTTGCCGCTTTCTGACCGACGGCGACATAAATACAGGTCACGCCGGTATCTTTCTGGTTGATAATGCTATCCAGTGCAATCGCTGTTTTACCAGTCTGGCGGTCGCCGATAATCAATTCGCGCTGACCACGGCCAACCGGAATCATCGCATCAATGGACTTAATGCCCGTCTGCAGCGGCTGATCGACGGATTTACGCCAAATCACGCCCGGTGCAATTTTTTCTACCGGATCGGTCATCTTGGCTTTCACCGGACCCTTGCCGTCAATCGGTGCGCCTAGCGCATCAACAACGCGGCCTTTCAATTCAGGGCCGACCGGCACCGAGAAAATCTCGCCGGTACATTTCACTTTGTCGCCTTCGCGCAAATGCGTGTACTCGCCGAAAATCACCACGCCGACGCTGTCTTCTTCCAAGTTCAGCACCATGCCGAAGGTTCCCTGCGGGAATTCCAGCATTTCGCCAGCCATCGCACCAGACAAGCCGTGCACAATCGCCACGCCATCGCCAATGCTTACCAGCGTACCAATATTGGCATCCGCCGCACCGGCTTCAAAACCTTTGATTTGTTCCTTAATGATGGAACTGATTTCCGCAGTATCGAGCTTCATATCTTTACCTCAGTCTTACTTGAATTACGTTTCAAATGCTTAAACTGTTTACGAAACCATGGCCCGTTTCAGGCCTTCTAGGCGGCTGCGCAGCGAATAATCAAGCTGACGATCGCCAATGCGCAACACCAAACCACCCATAATATTCTTATCTTTGCTGGCCTTAATGCTCACCTTGCAACCCACCGATTTAGTCAGTGCAGCGGCAATTTTCTTCTGTGTCGCCGAATCCAACGACGTGGCCGCAACCACTTCCGCCTCGACTTCACGGCTTGCTTGACGGTGCATATCGGCAAAAATCGACTCAATCTCAGGCAGCAACTCAGTCTTGCCTCGCTCGCACAGCATCAACAACAAACGGTTCAATTCTTTACTCAAACCGCCGCATACCTTATCGACAATAGCAGCCTTGGTTGCCGCTGGAATCTGCGGCTGCACTAACGTTGCCTGCACTTCTGGCACTGCGGCAACAGCAGCAGCGGCAGCAAGATCCTTGCTGATGGTCACGCCTTCCTGATCTAACTCAAACAGGGCGCGGGCGTAGCGACGGGCAATAGACGTTGTGCTCATGCGTTACCAAACCCTTGCGCAACAACATCGTTGATCAACTTGGTGTGGCGTTTGCCATCCAATTCAGCATCAATCACCCGCTCGGCAGCAGCAATGGCCAAACTAGCCACTTCCTGACGCAAGGCCTGACGGGCACGGTTGACCTCGGCCTCCATCTCTTCATGCGCAGCTTCGAGCAACTGCCGCGCTTCGTTGCGCGCTTTGTTGGTTATCTCTTCCTGAATTTCCGCCGCGCGTTTTTCCGCCGCATTCAAAATATCCTGCGCCGAACTTCTTGCCTGCTTCAACTGCTCGGCAATCTCAGCATCGGCCTTGGCCTTGGCTTCCTTGCCTGCATCCGCCGCAGCCAAACCTTCGGCGATCTTGGCAGAACGCTTCTCCATCAGCTCGTTCAGCGGGCCGTACAGAAGCTTCTTCAGCAGGGCCAGCAGCGCCAAAAAGACGACAATCTGTCCGATAAATGTCAGGTCTATGCTCATTCTATCACCTCGCTATCACGCGCCTATAAACTTTGATTTCTGTTTCGCTTATTCCAAGCTTATGCGAGGAACGGATTGGCAAACAGGAACCACAGCGCGAAAGCCATGATGATGAACGGGAAGGATTCCATCAAACCGGCGAAGATGAACATATTGAACATCAACTGCGGACGCATTTCCGGCTGACGTGCGATACCTTCCAGTGTTTTGGAGGTAATCAAACCCCAACCGATAGCCGAACCCAAACCGGCGGCGGCCAGAATCACACCTACTGAAATCGCAGTAGCCGCAGTAATGATTGTCGTTGCTTCCATGTTGTTACTCCTTTTTTCCTTGCGTTGTTTTTTAAAATTTAAATGCTCAATGCTCTGGCGGCTGATGCGCAATCGATAAATACACCACCGTCAGAATCATAAAAATAAATGCCTGCAACAGACCGATAAACATATGGAATATCGACCAACCGATACCGACAAAGAAACCGGCAGTCATGCCGACCACACCGCCGCCAAGCAGCAGGAAGGCAATCAGCAGAAAAATAACCTCGCCGGCAAACATATTACCGAACAATCGGAAGGAAAGTGAGAGTGGCTTAGCCAGTTCTTCGACAATCTTCAGGGTTAGATTCAGCGGAATCAACAGAATACCAAGCAGTTTCACCACCGGATTTTTCGCTTCCAGCAACAAGCTGGCAAACGGCTGCAACAGCAACTCTTTACAAAAGTGAACCGGCTTGAGCTTAAACTCGTAATACAGAACCATAGCGAACACACTGACAGCCATCGCCACCGGCAGATTTAAATCATTGGTAGGCACTTGCCGATAGTGCTCAAGACCAAACAACCCGGCGATATGCCCGGACAAAAAAGCCGGCAGAATATCCAAACAATTCAACAGGAAAATAAAGATGAATACGGTCAGTGCAAGCGGCGCAATAATCGGATTGTGAACCGGAAAATTATCCTTCACCGTGTCGTCAACAAAGCCAACCACCGATTCCATGAAATTCTGTGCACCGGTCGGCGCGCCGTCGGTCAAGCGACCGCCCAGCCATTTGGCAAAAATAACAAGCCCAGTCGCCACAAGAATGGTGGTCAACATGGTGTCTAAATGGATTTGCATGAACGGATTGGAGTCGTCGAATTTATAACTCCAGTAGTGCAAATGATCTGCAATGCCTCCGGCGCCGCTGCTATGTCCCTCTTCCGCCAAACTCCGCTCCCGTGATTAATTTATTTCTTCTTTATCAAACTCAATGTTCGTTAAAACTCTGTCGCGCATGTCTCGCCGCATAGGCAAATATCGCGACCTGTGCGAGCAACATCCCCGCAGCCACTGCCAGCAAATGCAAACCCAGCCAGTAAGCCAGCAGCAGTGCCAACAAAACCGTAACAAAACGAGCCACAGCCCCGGCATACAACATGCGCTGACCAATCTCCGGTTGCGCGCTTGCAGCAGCATCAATCCGCCGCCCCAGCATTAGCGCGCTAAACATTGCTACCAGCACACCAAAACCCAACCCCAAAGCAACACCGACATCGAAGAACCAGACTGCGGCAGCCATGCCCGCCAGACCTGCACCCAGTTGCCAGCATAGCGCGGTTCGGATAATCATCGGAGCATCCTGTGCCTCTGCAGACCTCAAAACACCACCGCAATCAAACGCGAACCAGCACGGGAGGTGACACAATCATGCCGGACAAAATAACACCCTCCCTGCGAAGGTGGCGATTTATACCATAACCCCCGAAGCTGTTCAACAACGGATGTGACCGTCAACGCTCGTAGACCGAACGCAGCCCATCGACATAATCCTGCAACTGGGTTCGCCCGCCGCCAACCGCCGCATCCGGGATAAGCCCGAGCTCCACAAGTGAAGCCCGGGCATACGCCAAACGTTCGTTTTCCGACATGCGCCGCCAATCCTCGACATCCACCAAACCATCGCCGGTTTTATCGAAGCGCACATCCGCCGATTGCTTATCGGCAGCAAACACCGGCACTGCAAACAACAGCGCCGCGAACACAAAGATAGCCTTAATAACGGTAGTGGTTCGGCTTGTACGGACCATCGACCGGCACACCGATATAATCAGCCTGCTCATCGGACAAGCGCGTCAGGTTGACACCAATCTTGGCCAAATGCAGACGCGCCACTTCCTCGTCCAAATGCTTGGGCAGTGTATAAACCTTATTACCGTACTGGCCGTTCTGACCAAACAACTCGATCTGTGCCAAGGTCTGATTGGAGAAGGAATTGGACATCACAAAACTCGGATGACCGGTCGCACAACCCAGATTCACCAAACGCCCCTCGGCCAGCAAGGTAATGCGCGTGCCGTCCGGGAAGATAACCTGATCGACCTGCGGCTTGATGTTCAGCCACTCGTACTTGCTCAGGCTGGCGCAATCGATTTCGTTGTCGAAATGACCGATATTACAAACAATCGCCTGATCCGGCATGGCCAGCATGTGATCGTGGGTGATAACATGGTAATTGCCGGTAGTGGTAACAAAGATATTACCCTGTTTGCAGGCATCGTCCATATTGACCACGCGATAACCTTCCATCGCCGCCTGCAATGCGCAAATCGGATCGATTTCAGTCACCCAAACGGTCGCCCCCATGCCCTTGAATGCCTGCGCACACCCCTTGCCGACATCGCCGTAACCCAAGACCACGCAAATCTTACCGGCAATCATCACATCGGTAGCACGCTTGATGCCGTCGAGCAGCGATTCGCGGCAGCCGTACAGATTGTCGAATTTGGATTTGGTTACCGAATCGTTCACATTGATCGCCGGGAACGGCAACTCGCCGCTCTCCTGCATTTGATACAAACGATGCACGCCGGTGGTGGTCTCCTCGGTCACGCCCTGAATAGCATCGCGGCGGCTGGTATAATAACCGGGCTGCGTCGCAAGACGCTTTTTAATTGAGGCATACAGATACTCTTCTTCTTCGGATGTCGGATTATCCAGCACCGATGCATCCTTTTCAGCTTTGGCACCGAGCACCAGCAACACAGTCGCATCACCGCCGTCATCAAGAATCATATTCGGCGTACCGCCATCATGCCATTCCATAATCGCATGGCAAAATTCCCAATATTCCTCCAGCGATTCGCCTTTATGGGCAAACACCGGAATATCTTTTGCGGCAATCGCTGCCGCTGCGTGATCCTGCGTGGAAAAAATATTGCACGATGCCCAACGCACTTCCGCACCGAGCGCGGTCAGCGTTTCAATCAATACGCCGGTCTGAATCGTCATGTGCAAAGAACCGGCAATACGCGCGCCTTTAAGCGGCTGTTCGGCCCTGTATTTTTCACGAATCGCCATCAAGCCGGGCATTTCCGTTTCTGCAATATCGAGCTCTTTACGCCCCCATGCAATATTTTCCGGCGACATATCCGCCACTTTATAGTCTGTAAAATCAGCCATTCTCATACTCCTATGTAATTAACTCGGCATTTCATCCAAGCACAAAAAATATGAGCACAGTTAAACATTTTTCGACTGAGCCTAGCGGTTGTACCGTGAAAACAGCCAACCGTCGCAGTGCTCCTCAGTCTTGAATTCGATTCAGGAAGCGACAGCAGCCTTCAATGCGTCTGCTTTATCCGTGCGTTCCCAAGTGAATTCCGGCAATTCGCGGCCAAAATGACCATAAGCGGCAGTCTTGGCATAAATCGGACGCAACAAATCCAACTGCTGCACAATACCCTTCGGACGCAAATCGAACACTTCGCGCACCGCTTCCGCCAGTTTACCCTCGTCCACCGTGCCGGTGCCGAA
>JAJRWP010000056.1 GCA_021545645.1 Zetaproteobacteria bacterium
GTCTATTCCAAGCTCGACCTGAAAGGCGTGATACACACCATGCGTTATGGTCGTCCCGGCACATTAATGACCAGCAAACGCCATCAATTGAGCAATACCGATATTGCCGATATTGCCAGCTACGTCTATTCATTGCGTTATCTGGCCAATCCGGCCAGCGGCAAGAAGCTGTACAGTAAAAACTGTGCCTCCTGCCATGCCACACCTTCGGATATTAAGCTAATCGGCAATGCGGCCAGCAAGCGTACGATTAGCGATCTTGATGATCGTTTACTCGATTTACGCATCCGTCACGGTCGGCATGTGGACCGCGCCGGTAAAAATGTATCGCATTTGAATTCTGATAACATCCAAGATATTATCAGTTACATCAGACACGAAGTGCATTAAATAAAAGCAGACTCACAACGAAAAAGGCTGGGGATTCCCGGCCTTTTTTTTGTGCTTCACATGACTAACCCGGCAACTGCAATGCCTCGTCAAGACTCAAGGCCCGGCCATTCACCGCCTCGCTAGGGGCCGCCAAAACACGCAAAAAACCTTCCGTCGCATCAGCCGCTGGCGGCACTTCGTTCGGATGCATGCCACCGTAAGCACGTTTGAACAATGTTGTGCGCATCTTGCCCGGATTGAGGGTAACAAAACGGTACGGCGTGTCCGGTTGCTCGGCTTTCCACATCGCCGCCGCATAATTCAAGGCCCGTTTGGCCATGCCATAACCATGCCAGTTCGGTAAATCATCATGCATCATGTCGCAAGAGGTGAATACCACCGTCGATGTAGGCGCACGGCGCAGTAGTGGCAGCATGATTTGCGTGAGCAGATTCGGTGCAGCCAAATGGATATCAAGCATGCCGCGAAAATCGTCGGCTTTTACATATTGCATCGGTGTGCAACGATTCAGCGCCCCGGCGCAGTGAATCAAAGCATCCAGATGCGGGATTTGGTCCTTCAGGGCAAGAAACAACTTGCCGTAAACGTCGAATTCCAACAAATCAAACGGAATACACAAACAACGTCCGCCTTCTTTCTCCACAGCAAGCTGGGTTTCAGCTAGCGCATCGGCATCGCGCCCCAACGCCACGACATTTGTTCCCTGCCGAGCCAGTGCAATACACAACGCCCTGCCCAAACCGGACGACGCACCGGTAACCATAACTATTGCCTGCTTTTCAACATCACTCATGCATCCTCTCCCCTACAATTCATATGGATTACTATTTTCCGGCAGTTTTTTTATGCACACGCACCACAATTACGCCAGCCAGCCAATCGTGCAAGGCCTGCTGCCGATCGCTTAAAGCCAAGGAAACAAGACTGAGCATCGGCAACAATGCAATAGTCGCATAAACGGTATTTTGCGTCTTGCCTGTCAGCATGGATAACAACACAAAGCCAGCCGCTAACCACGTCAGGATAAGCACGGCAAAACGAATACTGGCCGCCGCCAGCGATGGAATCTCACCTGTATTGGCCATCACCACCCGCAAATGCCACGGACGCATGCCGGTCGTCTCACCGCTGCGCGTCCAGAAACCGACAAAATAAGCCCAGAAAACAGTCATCGCCAGCACACCCTTAAGCCATTCCGGCGTAACACCCAACGCCTGTTCGGCAACCGTTACCGGAATAAAAACAAGAAATGCCAAGGCAAAAACAATGCCCAGATCATAAATTGCAGCGACAAAACGGACCAAGAAACCTGCTAAAACCCCTTCATCGCGCACTGGCGACGCATGCCCTGCATCCGATGCGCGCGCATCCGGCTGCTGCCGATTTAAGTTCTTCTTGGAATTCGCCACAATGTCTCCTTTGGGCTTAAAAACATATTCAGTGCGCCAGACCGTATGCCCAAGTCGCCATCTGCGCATAAACCGGAAAAATACCATATGCACCAAGGATTGCATCGGGCAGTGGCGAGGCGGCAATAAGCAGCCAAACCCAGACAATTTTTTTATCGTCCCATGCCTGCAAGCCTTGCGCAACAAGCGGCCAGCGCTTTGCCAGACGCGGCAGTGCCCATTCACCGAGCAACATACCGGGCATCGGCAACAGATGCAGAAAAGCCATACATAAATTGAAAAACATCAGTATTTTTGCCCACCAGTGATACAACGGCGGCGGCCCGGATACCGATGCATGCTGAAGGCTCCATGCATACAAGAAAAAACCCAACACACTCCAAGCAACATGCGCGGTAAGCCTAACTGCTGCTGCAATTGCCCCTTTGCCAAGCGGCTGTGGCAGCGCAAATATAATACCCCGGTGCAAAGCAATCGAAGCTAGCCAAGGCAACCACGCGCCGCGCCAGTTCAGGGAATAAAAAGCATACGGCAACGGTTTATTCAGGCAGCGCGCCTCAAACATGGCAACAGCACTTAGTGAAATCAGCATCGGCAGCGAATAGAGAATAATCTGCCGAATTACAATTTCCAGCCATGCCTCCATCAGCTAATCATTATCGCCAGATTGGGATTGCTGTTTTTTAGCATCGTTTTCTATGTTCTTAGCAAGGCGATAGCGTTTGGTAGCAAAAAAACCGGCCCACCAGCACAAGGCCACAAATGGAACCATCAACAATAGCAGCATCCAATCCATATCAAACACTCTCCAACAGCATTATTTTACAAACGGCAATCTATAATCTCTCGCTATAAAACGAAAAGGCCCGCATTGGAGCGGGCCAGTCCGTTATCTTGTTATAATAAAAATGCGCGTAATGAAACGCCAGAACTCAGTGCTTAACGTCTTTCCAAACCTCTTTCTTCAGCAGGTAAAGAATGATGGTCAGCAGCAGCAGGAAAATCATCACATATTTACCAATGGCATGCCGCTGATTCTGATGCGGATCGCCGATAAAGGTCAGGAATGCCGCCACATCGTGCGCTTGTTCTTCGAGTTCTTTGGTCTCATCTTCATCATGCCCCAGCCAAGAAAGCGGATCCGGCATGGCAATACGGTTACCCGGAAAATATTCGTTGAAATTACCGTCCGGAACCTTGCCTGAAGGATCGTGCTCGAAACCGGTAAGAATCGAATACACATAATTCGCACCGCCGCGACGGGCATTGACGATCAATGACAAATCAGGCGGAACCTTGCCGTAGGAAACCTCGGCATCCGCAGGGCTCAAATCGGTAATCATGCCCGAAGCCAAAGGCTTATCGCCGCGCAAATCATCGACTTCTTCACGACTAAGCGCCAACTCGGGATAATCCATTAAGCCCTTGTAGGTCACATATTTTGCCGAATGACAACCCATGCATACATCGGTGAACACGGTCAAGCCACGGCGCAACTGCGCCTGATCGGTCACATCAATCTCGGCATGCTTGAGCGCCACACCACCTTCGTTGGCAGAAGCCGCGACCGGCAGAGACAAAGCAACTGCAATACTTGCGACAGTCAGAAATTGTTTCAATTTCATGTTAAATCTCCTCCGGCAATGGTTTGGTTTTTTCAAACATCGGGACAAACGGCAACAGCAGGAAGAACGCAAAGTAATAAGCTGTTGAAATCTGGCCGATCAGTTTCAGTGTCGGGGTCGGTGCGGAATGCCCGCAATAACCCAGAATAATCACTGTCACGAAGAACAGGTACACCATCTGGCGATATACCGGACGGTAGCGTGCCGAACGCACCTTACTGCGATCAAGGAACGGCAGCAGGAACAGAATGCCCAGCGATGCACCCATAGCTAGCACACCAATCAACTTGCTCTCGAACGAACGCAGAATCGTGTACCACGGCGTCAAATACCATACGGGTGCAATATGCGGCGGCGTCTGCAAATTATTGGCCGGCACATAGTTATCCACTTCGATGAAATAACCACCCATCTGCGGATTGAAGAACACCACATAGCAATAGAACAGCAGGAATACGCCAACACCAAAAGCATCCTTGATCGTGTAATAAGGATGGAATGGAATCGTGCTCTTGCCCGCGTGTACGTCCAGCCCGGTCGGGTTGTTGGAATGTACGACGTGCAGTGCATGCACATGCCCGCCGACAATCGCTACCAGCAGCAACGGGAACAGATAATGCAGCGAGAAGAAACGGTTCAGCGTCGGATCACCGACGGCAAAACCACCACGCAGTACTTCCTGCAAGAACTCACCAATTACCGGCAACGCACCAAACAGGTTGGTAATCACGGTTGCACCCCAGAAGGACATCTGACCCCAAGGCAACAGATAACCGAAGAACGCCGCACCCTGCATAATCAGCAGAATGACAACACCGATAATCCACAACAATTCGCGCGGACCTTTGTAGGAACCGTAATAAAGACCGCGTCCGATATGCATATAGACGACGACAAAGAAGGCGGAAGCGCCAACGGCATGCATGTAGCGTATCAGCCAGCCGAAATTCACGTCGCGCATAATGCGTTCGACCGAATCGAAGGCCACGGTATAACCGCCGTAAGTCAGGGCGGCGGACGGTTTGTAATACATGGCCAAGAAAATACCGGTGAGGATTTGCAACACCAACACCAGCAAGGCCAACGAACCGAAATTCCACATGTAATTGAGATTCTTGGGAACCTCATATTCGGTCAGCTGCGATTTAATAATCGCTTCTGCGCCTGTTCGCTCGTCAATCCAGCCGAACAGTTTAGATTTCATCATTTTTTCTAGCACATTCCCCTCCTAGATTCGCTTAACTGCTGAAATTAACTTAGCCGATTACGACCCTTGTTTCACTGAGATATTTGTATGGCATCAGATGCAGATTATGCGGTGCCGGCGAACCGTTAATCACACGCGCAGAAACATCATACAGCGAGCCATGACACGGACAATGCCAACCACCCGGCCAATCTTCCGGTACCGAATCGCCCCATTCGGCACGTCCGGGCGACGGTTTGAACAACGGAATGCAGCCCAGATGCGTACAACTGGCAACAGTAATCAGATATTCCGGCTTGATGGCGCGGTATTTCCGATTTTCCGGTGTAATCCATTCAGCGCTTACCGCTTCAATGGCTTCCGAATTCGGATCTTTGAGCATCGCATCGTGTCCATCGACTTGTTTAAGCAACTCCGGCGTGCGGTGCACAACAAAGACCGGCTTACCCTGCCACTGAATCACCACCAGCTGCCCTGCTTCAACCGTGGCAACATCGAATTCAGTGGTCGCCGCAGCCAACGTATCCGCAGCCGGCAACATACTGCCGATAAACGGTACTACCGTAGCAGCGGCAGCAATGCCCCCCATGCCACCGGCGGCGGCAAAAAGAAAATTGCGCCTCGTTTGATCTGTTTCACTCATATTCCTAACCCTCCTCGGCCAAGAGCCTTATCCTTTATACCTAGAAACTAAAACAAAAAACACATCTTGCGCAAACCAATGCGCGGAACTTATCGAATTATTCTGAAAAAATCACGCACTATCTGCTAAGGCGCGCAACTCACTGATGGCTGCCGCATAATCCGGCTTGCCGTAAACTGCCGAACCGGCAACGAAAGTATCCGCACCGGCACCGGCGACTTCGGCCATGGTTGCCACATTCACGCCGCCATCCACCTGCAAACGCGCATCGCAACCGGCATCGTCCAGCATTTTGCGTGCTTCACGAATTTTATCGGTCACCGCATGAATATACGATTGACCGCCGTAACCCGGATTCACACTCATCAAAAGCACCAAATCGGTACAATGCAGCACATTTTTAATCGTCGAAACCGGTGTCGATGGATTCAGGCTGATGCCTGCCTTGGCACCCAGCGAACGAATATATTGCAATGTGCGCTCAAGATGAATACAGGCTTCTTGATGCACAGTGATATAATCCGCACCGGCTTTGGCAAATGCCTCGACCTGCGTATCGGGATGATTGACCATCAGATGCACATCAATGGGTAATTTCGTGTGCGGGCGCACCGCCTTGCACACATTATCGCCGATGGTAATCGGCGGGACGAAGGAACCGTCCATAACATCGAAGTGGATCCAGTCGCATCCACCTTCGTCGATGGCGCGGATTTCAGCGCCTAAATCGGCAAAATCAGCGGATAAAATTGAAGGAGCTATTACAGTGGTTTTTTTCATGGCGCATTTATAGCTTCTTAATGTTCACTCGTCCAGCCCCGATAACCATTTGGCCACCTCGACAAGCTGTTTTGACGTCAACGGCCCTCCCTTTTCTTTGGCAAAAGCAGGCATTTGCCGACTGATGCCGTGAATCAGCACCGATTCAATGCCATCGGCATCCAAGCCGCGCAATTTCGGCGCATAAGCCCCCTTAGCTTGATTACCATGACACATAATACAAACCGCCGCATAAATCGCCGCACCGTCGGTCTTACCTTTTGCCGGAGCCACATGACAAGCGGCGCATTTACCGCTGAAAATCCCGCGCCCCTGCATGCCCGCATCATGCGGATTCTCAAGCACCCGCAAACTCAACCACGCATCGGCACTGCGCCCGAAGCTATCGGTTACCGTCACCTTCTTTTTCACCGCGCCGCCCTTGGCCGTGGTATCGATGCGCACCTTCAAGGTCGTAAATCCGCCCGGCGGCACTTCCCGACTGCCCAAATCGCTGACCGTACATCCGCACGGCGATTGCACATCGGCAATATGCAAGGTCAGCGGCCCCGTATTGCGTACAAATAGCGTGGCATGCGCCTCTTTTCCTTCTTCCACCTCGCCCAAATCGAGCTTGGCCGGTTGAATAACGAACGGAACCGCCGTCGATGCCGCCTTTTCCGGCATTTTTTCAACAGATTTCTGCACACAAGCCGCCATCCCGGCCAAAAGTCCGACAAACAACAGCCCCATCAGCACCGCTCTTATCTTTGTGTGCAAATACAAGTGATAGTTCATGCAGACACGTCCAGCCATGCACGCAATGCCGCCGGAGGCGGCTGATCGCCGTTCATCATCGCCACCAGTTGCGGTGTTTCCATATCCAGCAATTGCAATGTTTCGCTGATAATAATTTCATCCCCACCGGCAAGCGCCGGCTGCAAGCGTTCCAGCCACGCCTCCAGTTCCAGCATGCCAAGCCGCCGGATGCGGTAACGAATCTTGCGCAAATCAGATGCCTGCGCATCAATATCGGAATTCATGGCAACAAAATACTGCCGCAGGCTCAAAATACAACAACGCGCCGCCGCCCTGCTTTTAACTGGTTTTGCCTAGTTTTAAGCTTGATTCCCGTTTGAGGCTGCGCCGGAACGGGTGTTTACGAAACGGATAAGCGCAATATGTTGCGCCCGTTTCGTAAATATACGGGCTGGGAATTCACAGTATCAAAGGGCGGCCTTCTTCGCTTCTTTCTTGGCCGCTCAAGAAAGAAGAAGCACCTCAGAATCCGCGAAACAAGACCTGACCCCTAATGCCACGCAAAATACAATAACGCGCCGCCACTCCCCTGCTTTTAACTGGTTTTGCCTGATTTTGACCTTGATCCCCGTTTGAGGCTGCGCCGGAACGGGTGTTTACGAAACGGTTAAGCGCAATATGTTGCGCCCGTTTCGTAAATGCACGGGCCGGGAATTCACAGCCTCGCCGGGCGGCCTTCTTTGCTTCTTTCTTGGCCGCTCAAGAAAGAAGAAGCACCCGACATCTTTAAATAAGTAAACTGTTGTCTAATTGCGAATGATCTCTCTCCGCATTTTTTATTTGTCTTGTCCGGGTTCATGGTTGTCTCCGAGGTCAGCGCAGATGGTGTGTTGCTGCCTCATGATGGTGTCGGATGACGGTAAACGTTTCAGTGTCCCA